>CAZIDI010000057.1:0-7475 GCA_964537805.1 uncultured Muribaculaceae bacterium
TTGGAAACATGTATTTAATTTTTTGACAAGAAGTAATATACCAATCAGGAATATTGTATTCTTCTAATAATTCTACATATTCCTTCCATTGTTCTGCTTCTGCTGGCTTACTTGCTTTCCCTTTACGAACAAATTCCATAATTTTGAATGCTTTGATGGCAGGAACTCCTTTGTTCATTAATTCGACCATAATATCATCACGACATCCAATAACATCTTTAAATGGACAAATATTTTTTTGAATTAATTCTTGGGCATTGCCAAGCCATACATCCGTTCCATGAGCAAGACCAGAGATTTTTACAAGTTCTGCAAATGTAGTGGGTTTGGCATCTTTTACAAGTTGAATTGTAAATGGGGTTCCAAATTCTGGTACTCCCAGAGTTCCCGTATCGCACATAATTTCTTCTTTCGTAACCCCTAAGGCTTTCGTGCTTTTAAATAAAGACATCGTAGCTTTATCATCAAGAGGTACTTCGGTGACATCATCCCCAGTTAAATCTTGAATCATTCTAAGTTGTGTTGGATCGGTATGTCCTAATATATCTAGTTTTAATACGTCCGCATCAATGGCGTGGTAATCAAAATGGGTCGTTCGCCATGCACTATTTGGGTCCTCTGCAGGATATTGAAAAGGTGTAAAATCGGAGACTTCCATATAATCTGGAATAACGACAATTCCTCCAGGATGTTGTCCCGTTGTTCTTTTACATCCTGTACAGCCTTTTGCAAGACGCTCCACCTCAATATTACGCATGATGATTCCTTTTTCTTCACAATACCCTTTTACATAACCAAAAGCCGTTTTTTCTGCAACCGTACCAATCGTCCCCGCACGATAGACATTATCAACTCCAAATAAAACTTTGGTATATTCATGAGCACTTGCTTGGTTTAAATCGGAGAAATTAAGATCGATATCTGGTACTTTATCGGCATTAAATCCTAAGAATGTGGCAAAGGGAATATCGTGGCCATCTTTTGCCATTGCAGAACCACAATTTGGACACTTCTTATCAGGCAAATCAAATCCACAAGAATAAGTAATTCCTAAAACATTCCCTTCTTCATCTTCAAAAATACTTTTTTTGCATTTTGGGCAACGATAATGAGCAGGCATGCTATTGACTTCTGTAATTCCCATCATATTGGCAACAAAAGAGGAACCTACTGATCCACGAGAACCAACTAAGAATCCTTCATCATTAGAGTGTTTTACTAACTTTTGAGCAATTAAGTAAATAACATCGTAATTAGCTCCGATAATTCCCCCTAGTTTTTTATAAGCGATTTTATCGAGTTCTTCATCTGTACCTTCTTCTTCTAAATGCTTTTTCACCATATCCTTAACTGCTTCTTTTCCTTTTAAAATTGTATTATGTACTAATTGAAAAGCACTTGCCTCATCGCTTGCCTCTTCTTTACAAGCAAGAATTAAAGCATCCCCATATAACTCTTTCGCTAGTCTTTCTTCTATATTTAAAGGAAGAGGATTCCCATACAATTTATCTGCTTTTGTATAAACAAGTTCTGTCATCGTTTCAACAGAATGAGGAATTCTTGGGGCAAACGGATTTGGCGTATCAATAATCACTTCAATTTCTTCAATAAGGCTCGCAATCTTATTAGGATTATCAATAATAATTTCTTTTCTCGTTTCCTCCTCTAGAAATTGAAAATCTTCCATCATTTCTTCTGTTGTTTTTAAATATTGATTTGGAACAACTAGACCTTTTCGCTTTAAAGGATGAAGTTTACCATTGAACTTTTGGTTAATAATAATCTCCCGATAAATTAAATCTTCTTTTTTTAGATTATGAACATCTCCGGTTGCACAAACTGGTTTCCCAGCTTCTTTTGCTATACGAATAATTCTTTTTAAATATTCTTCGGCTTGGGTAACGGTTTTAAATCTAGCTTCTGGCCCAACTAAATGAGAAAAAGCACTAATGGGTTGCACTTCAATATAATCGTAAAAATTCATCATATTTACCAATTCTTCATCTTCTAAACGAGCCGCTTTTTCAAAAATTTCGCCATTAATACAACCAGAACCTATTAATAACCCACTTCTTAAACTTTCCACTTCTTTTCTTGGAATTTTAGGCTGTTCATTTTTATACAAATATTTTGTATTCGCAATTGAAATAATTTTAAATAAATTTTTTAATCCCTTTCGATCTTTAGCAATTAAAGTAGCGTGAAACGGAAAAGCAAATCGAACCAAAGATTCCATATCGATATTATTAAGTAGATCATCAGTGGTACTACAGTTTTGATCATATAAGGATTTCGCCATTTTATAAAAAGCAAGGGCTGTTCCTTCGGCATCGTAATCTGCTCTATGGTGTTTTTCTTCATCCCAAGGGATATCTAATTTTTTTGTTAATGTTTGTAATTTATGATTTGGCCATTCAGGATGGAGCATTCTTGCCATACTCATTGTATCTACTACTGTATAATCAAATTCTTTAAAGCCATACTTATTACAAGCCGCTTTCATAAAAGAGATATCAAATTTAGCATTATGGGCAACCATTGGGTTATCCCCGGCCCACTCTAAGAATCTTTTGGTTACATTTTCTTCCGTATCACACCCACTTACCATTTCATCCGTAATAAAGGTAAGTTCTGTAATCTTTTTAGGAATAGGACGGCGGGGATCAATTAATTCATCAAAACGATCAATTATTTTACCACTTTGAATCTTAACTGCTCCAATTTCAATCATTTGATCAGAGCCAGCATAAAATCCTGTGGTCTCAGTATCAAATACCACAAAGGTATCTTCAAGTAAATTATAGGTGCGATTATTGAATATAATATCGACATCATCATTTACGATATTCATCTCTGCACCATACAAAACTTTAAAGTGTTCACTTTTTTCTTTTCCTTTATTATAGTCACATACCGCGTGGTAAAGATCTGGAAATGCTTGGACACAGTTATGATCCGTTACGGCAATTGCTTTTTGTCCAATCTTAATGGCGTGTTTTACAAGGGATTTGGCATCAATTACTCCATCCATTGCACTCATCATTGTATGAGTATGCAATTCCACTCTTGGATTATCCGTTTGTTCTTTTATAATTTCATCTTTTCCGTCAATCGCCTCAAAATGACGAATGCTTAAAACCAAATCCTTACTGTAAGAATCAAACTCTACTTTTCCTTGAAAACGATACCAAGATCCCTCTTTAAATTCTTTTAAGGTACTTTTATATTCCTCTTTGTCTTTCTTAAATATTTTAGCAAGTAAACTATTCGTTTTATCACTAATTTTTAAAGTAATGATATTGATTTTTTCGTGTTCCATTGTATCAATTCCAAAAACATAGGCTTCTACAATAATATTTTTCATATCCCCCATAATATTATTAATGGCCGTAACTTCTCCCACAATGGGCTTTTTTGCTTGGGGTTCTGGAACAAATTCAACTACAGGGATTTTACTTGTTTTATTTTTTTCAATATCTTTTTTTACTTCTTCGTTTAATTTTTCATTTAAAATACTTGTAATTTCGTATTCCCCTAAACCATACGCATACAGTTTTGCTTGCAATCCCTTAGCTTCTTTTTTTACTTCTATTTCTTCTGCTTTCGTACTAACTTCTATCGTAATAATTTCATCTTCCATCGTAACAAAAGCATCTTTTAAATTCACTAAAGAGGGTCTTTTTTTAATAAGATCTACAATACTATCTTTTAAATATAATAAAATGTCATTTTCACAAACTTTTTCATATTCAAAATAAACGATACAATCTTTTTCGTGATTAATTTTGTTTTTGGTAGCAGCAAGCAAACTTTTAGCAACCTCTACTGATAAGACACTCTTTAAATGCAAGTAGACTTCAAAAAGATCTTTTCCTTTTAAATAGATAACTTTTTTAATACTTGCCCCTTCAAAATCACTTTCATTATAAGCATAGTCTATACTATTTAAAAAACGTTTTAATTCTTCTGCCATACTTTACTCCTCTTTCCTTGCTATTTTTGTTTAAAATTTAATTGATTTTACATATTCAGTTTCTTTATTATCATACAACTTTTCTCTTTCTTTTTAAATGTCAAAATGAGGAAAAAATTTATTTTTTGATAATATTATTCACATTAATCTGGTATTTATCAAATCGTTTTGTAACTCTTCCTTGTATTTCTACAATGCTTTTCACTTTCAAGTCTTCCATAAGCCTTATCTGACGGGCAAACACTACAAAACTTGCCATACCCGTCTCATCACTTGCTTCTAGAAAAACCATTTCTTCATTTGTTTTTGTTTTCGTCTTTCGTATATTTTCTATTAATACAACACATCTAACATATTTATCAAAAAAACTCGCTATATCTTTCAATTTCATTATTTTTTCACCTTGATAAATAGAAGTTGGATGATTCGTTATATAAAACCCATAACTTGCTAGTTCCATTTTATTTTTAGATTCTACCTCTTCATACTCTTTTAATATAGGAGCCATTATCAAAGGAGAATCAATATCACTTGCCAGTTCTGCATAGTTTAAAATTGCAGGCAAGTTTTCTTTTAAAGTTGTCATATTTCCAAAGTTTTCAAAAACACCAGCATAAATCAAGGTTTCTATAATTCGTTCATTTACGTTTTTATGAATCGTTCGCTTTACAAAATCACTAAAATCAACAAATGCACCATTTTTCTTTCGTTCTTCCAAGATACTATCCATGGTGATACTACTTAACCCTTTAATAATAGAAAGAGGCAATATCAGCTTATGATTTTCTATTTTATAAAGGGATTCACTTTCATTTATATTGGGATGAACAATTTCTAAGTTATGTGCTTTTGCTTCACTTAAATATTCCTTGGTTTTTACTTCACTGCCAATACTCATATTTAACAAATTCGTTATAAAATAAGTAGGAAACTTCACCTTTAAGTAAGCCATTTGATACCCAATAAGGGCATAGGAAACGGAATGGCTTTTATTAAATCCATAGCCAGCAAATTTTAAAATCAAATCGTAAAGTTCTTCACTCACATTTTTTTGATAGCCATTTTTGAAAGCACGAGAAACAAATTTTTCTCTTTCGCTTTCAATGACTTCTCGTTTCTTTTTACTCATAGCTCGTCTTATAATATCTGCCTCAGCATAAGAGTAACTTCCTACCGTTACAAGAATTTGCATCACTTGCTCTTGGTAAACAATAATCCCTTCGGTTTCTTTTAAAATTGGCTCCAAAGCAGGAAGAAGATACTGTACTTTTTCGCGACCTTCTTTTCTTTTGATAAACGTATTAATATTTTCCATTGGACCTGGTCTATATAAAGCAATAGAAACAACAATATCATTAAAGTTTCTTGGACGTAATTTACTTAGGAAACTGCGCATTCCACTACTTTCAAATTGAAAAATTCCCGTAGTGTCAGCCTTAGTAAATAAATTTAAAACACTTGGATCATTCAAATCCATTTTATTTAAATCCACTCTTTTTCCAACATCTTTTTCTATCAGTTCTAAAATATTAGCAATAATCGTTAAATTCTTGATGGCTAGTAAATCCATTTTTAAAAGGCCTAACTCTTCTAAGTATTCCATCGTTATTCCGGTAGAAATTGCATCTCCTATTTTAATAATGGGAATAATATCATCAAGAGCCACTTTAGAAATTACAACCCCCGCAGCATGAGTCGAAATATTTTTCTTAAGTCCTTCTAATTTTAAAGCAATCTTATATATTTTTTGTAAGGATTTACTGCTCTTTAAAATTTGTTTGATTTTAGGATTTTCTAAATTTTCTCGTAAATCTTTCGCAGAACTTATTTCCTTAATTAAAACATCAAAATCTTTTTCCACATAAGAAAAAATACGGGCTACCTCTCTTAATACAAGTTTACTTTTTAATGTAGCAAATGTCATAATAGAAGCGACTTTATCCTTTCCATAACGTTTTCTTATGTATTCAATCACTTCCCCACGTTTGGTATTTTCAAAATCAATATCAATATCGGGCATCGTTACACGTTCTGGGTTTAAAAATCTTTCAAACAGCAAATTGTATTTTAAGGGATCAATATCCGTAATACCTAGGGTATAGCAAACTAAAGAACCAGCAGCACTTCCTCTCCCTGGACCCACAAAAACATTATTTTTTTTAGCAAATAAAACATAATCATACACAATTAAAATATAATCCACAAACCCCATTTTCTTAATTACACTAAGTTCATAAGCAAGTCTTTCTTGGTATTCTTTGGTTACATTTCCTTTTAATCTTCTTTCTAACCCCTTCTTCGTTAAGTTTTCTAAATGGGTATAGGAGTCTTTTATCTCTTGACTATAAATAGGAATATAATTTTCATTTTTCGGTATTTCAATTTCTATTTCTTTTGCAAAGTCTTTCGTTGTTTTTTCATCTTCTAAAGAAACGCCTTCATGATAATAATTATTTTCATAATTTTTTAAAGTATAATCCTTTACTTTACTATCCTTTTCTATCATTTCTAAATAATCTAAATAAAGAGTGTCTTCCTTTTTTAAAGATCGAATATCGTTTACATACACTATTTTTTTACTCTTTAATAGTGCATGCGTTTTTTCATACTCATTTTGGTATCCTACATACACATTTTCAAAAATATTTTCTATTTCTTTATATAAAGAGAAAGAAGGAAAAGGAACAACAATTATAACATTTTTTTGATACATTTCTAAATCAATCATATTAAGAACACGTTCTGTTTTCAACGTATGAAGTTTTAAAAGATTTTGATATCCTTTATAATTTTGAGCATACAAGTAAAATGGATTTTCATTTATCGTAATCATAAGCCCAATAATTGGTTTTATATTGTTTTTTTTACATTTGTTATAAAACTCCATCACGCCATATAAGTTTTCATCCACTATGGCGCAAGCGGAAATATTATGCTTTTTTAGGAATGTAATGAAATCATCTATATGAATCGTACTTTTAAGCAAACTATAATCAGTTGTTACTTTAAGTGGTATATACATAGACCTTCACCCTCCTACTTTTATAAACATTATACCAAAAAAGCTACTTTCTTGGTATAGATAAGTTTCATTTTTTTAACGCTTATAGTTTCTTTATTTATGAATAAATGTTTGACTTCCAACATATTTAATGATAAGATTTTATAGAAAGAAATTTGGAGGTGCAATATGGCTAAAAATATATCAAAAAAGAAACCTTTAACAGTAAATTTAAGAAGCAAAGCATGTAATGCTGTAAAATCACGTCAAAAGCCAAATTTACAAAAGAAAAAAGTAAATGGTAAAACTGTTTTAATCAGTGCAAGAGAAGCTAAAAAAATGGCTTAAGAAAAGATTTCAAAACAAATTGAAATCTTTTTTATTGACTTACTATTTAATAACAAGAACGACGCGGAAGCCAATGTATATAGAAACGATGTATTAACTTTCATCACTATCCCTAAAATCCATTTGCATATTCCTAAATGTAGCTATCTTTTG
>CAZIDI010000058.1:0-7423 GCA_964537805.1 uncultured Muribaculaceae bacterium
GCGAATATGAAAATAGAGTAAAACTTATAAAAAATACAAATTATGCAGGAATTACTGCAACAGCAACTAAAAATGCTAAAGGAGGTTATGGGTATAGCTGGAGCGGAAGCATTGGAAATACATCAAATGATTGGACTAAAAGTACCTTTAATTCAGAAGTTTTAAATATTGAATATTGGAACGATATTTTTGAGTATCAAAAATACATAGAAGATACAAAATGGTATCTAGGAGGGCATGCTGGGAATACAAATCCTACCTCAACTTTTTATAAAAATGAAAGAGGCAGTAAAGTATATTCTACTAATGCAATATTTACTATTTCTAAAATTGGATTAATGTATCCTAGTGATTATGGTTATGCAACTTCTGGAGGAAGTACCAAATCAAGAAGTGATTGTTTAACAACTAATTTATCTGGTTTTTCTTCTGATTGCATAAATAATGATTGGTTGTATCAAAATCAAAATGGATATTATCAACTTACTATCACATCAAGTACTAGCAGTAAAGCTTTTAATTATGTTCAAAATACAGGTAATATAATTGCAAGTGCAGTATACACTCCTGTAACTCAAGTATCCGGTGGCGCTAGACCAGTATTTTATCTAAAAGCAAAAGTACAATATAAAAGCGGAACAGGTACAATAGAAGATCCTTATAAAATAGCTGTCTAAATTTGAATAAATTTTTTCTAATTCAGACAAGATATACATAGAATAAACTAGGAGGATATTATGTTTGATAATTATGGAATCGAAATCGCTAGTATTTTTAAAAAAGCAGAAAAACTAAGAAAACAGCTGAAACATCCTTACGTAGGAAGTGAGCATTTATTGCTTGCCCTACTGTCAGAGGATAATGATGTAAGCAGAAAATTAAAGTTTTATGGACTTACCTTTGATATTTTTAAAAATGAACTTCTAAATATTGTTGGAACAGCAAGCAAGGATACGGATTTTGTTTTGTACACTCCTCTTTTAAAAAAAATTATTGAAAATGCCACTACGGATGCAAATGAAAATAATGGTGGAAAAGTAACCGAAAGGCACCTTTTTCTTGCGATGCTTGAAGAAGGAGAAGGAATTGCCATACGCATTATGCTCGGTTTAGATATTGATTTAGATAGTATTTATGAAGAATTAAAGTTTAGTCTAGTAGGAAATAAGAATAATAAATTAGAAATTATGGAAATAGGAAGCAATTTAAACAAAAGCGTAGATGAATTTGAAAGTGTAATTAATAGGGAAGAAGAAATCTCTTTAGTAATTGAAGCTCTTCTTCGTAAGAAAAAAAGTAATCCTTTATTAATAGGAAAAGCAGGAGTTGGAAAAACGGCCATTGTAGAAGAACTAGCAAGAAGAATCAATAAAGGCTTAGTGCCTCACGAACTTTTAGGAAAAACGATTGTAATGCTAGAAATGGGTTCTTTAGTTTCAGGAACGAAGTATCGTGGGGAGTTTGAAGAACGTCTGACAAAAATTATCAAAGAAGTAATGGAAAATCAAAATATTATTTTATTTATCGATGAAATTCATACGATGATAAATGCTGGAGGAGCAGAGGGGGCCATAAATGCTTCTGACATTTTAAAGCCGTATCTAGCAAGAGGGGAGATTAAATGTATTGGTGCAACCACAACGGAAGAATACTATAATTCTATTTATAAAGATAAAGCATTAGAAAGGCGCTTCTACGCGATTCAAGTTGATGAACCTGATTTAGAAAAAACGAAAGAAATTTTACTAGGAGTCAAAAAAGAATATGAACATCACCATCATTTAGTCATTAGTGAGGAAAATATAGAAGATATTGTGGAATTAGCAGATAAGTATATTAAAACGAAAAGCAATCCTGATAAGTCCATTGATCTACTAGATATGATTTGTGCAAGACAGAAAGTTAAAGGAATTTCTTTTCCAAAGTTAGAACAATTAAATAAAAAATTAGAGCAAATTCAAAAAGAAAAGAAAAATGCCATTCAAGAAAATGATTACGATACAGCCACTCGTTGTAAGGAACAAGAAAGTTTACTAACATTACAACTAGAAAAATTAAAAAGTACTAAGAAAAATACAATTACAAAACTTGATATTTTAGAAACATTAGAAGCCAAAACCAATATTCCGATGTTAGAAAATAAAAAGGAATTGTTTATCAATATCAAAAAGAATTTAAAAGAAAATATTGTAGGGCAAGACAAGGCAATTTCCCAAATTTTAAAAAATATTTGGTTTAAATTAAACAATTTACAAAGACCACTTGTTTTACTTTTAAATGGCCCTAGTGGGGTTGGAAAAACCGAAAGCGTAAAACTTATTTCCAAAAGTATTCCTAAAAGTAAACTCATTCGTTTAGATATGAGTGAGTATAATCTAGATACTTCTGTCAATAAACTTATCGGAGTAAGTGCTGGATATGTGGGATATGAGGATAGTTATATTTTCCGCAGTGTTCTAGATAATCCTTATTCCATTATTTTAGTAGATGAAATAGAAAAAGCCCACCCACGCGTATTAAATTTATTTTTGCAAATTATGGATGAGGGCTTTATTACAAGTGCTAAGGGAGAAAAAATTGACTTTACTCATACAATGATTTTTATGACAAGCAATGTTGTGGCAAATGCAAGTGTAGGGTTTATGAATAAAGAGAATCAATCGTTAAATGAATGTTTTAGTAAAGAATTTTTAGGAAGATTTACAGATGTCATTACGTTTGAAAATTTATCGGAAGATGTATTAAAAGAGTATACCAAAAAGAATTTAACCAATAAAAATATAAAATATTTCCAAATCAAAAAAGAAGCAGAATGCGAGAAATATGGCCTTCGTAATTTAAAAAAACTAATTTCAAAATATAATAACGAAATTGATATTGAAATTCCCCTTTAAGTTGTGTTATGATGAAAAAGTAATAAGTAGATTGCAATTAGAATTATTACAATTTTCTTATTTATGGTCAAAGCATAAATAATTTTATAAAAAATGGTTTAGAACGCTTTCTAGACTGTTTTTTTTCTTTCTCCTATAATTTTATGGTATACTTTTTAGTAGAACAAATTAGAAAGAGGTAGGGGTATGACGAGAACAAGATTTGCTATGTGTCCACAGCATAAAATGGATGTAGAAGACTTACGAAATGCATTATTTTCTTATGTAATTGCTAAGCAAAGTGGTGGAGAATTTATTTTAAGAGTGGATGATGCAAATCAAAACTTATATAATTTAGAAGCAGAAGAGTCAATTTACAATACGTTAAATACTTTTGGACTTCTATATGATGAAGGCCCTAAAAAAGAAGCGGAAAATACCTCTTATATTCAAAGTGAACGCTTAGATATTTATAAATCCTATGCCGAAAAATTAATAAAAAAAGGTAGTGCCTATTATTGCTTTTGTACAAAAGAAGAATTAAATCGAAAACGCTTAGAAGCAAGTGAAGCAAAAACTTCCTATATTTATGACGGAACTTGTCGAAATTTTCCCAAAGATGAAGCACGCCGTAAAATATTAATCGAAGAAAAATACGTAATTCGTGAAGCACTTCCTAAAGAAGGACAAACTACTTTTCACGATTTGGTGTATGGAGATATTACAACTTTAAATGCCAATTTAGAAGATCAAATTTTAATCAAAAGTGATGGTACTCCTACTTATAATTTTGCTAATGTTTTAGATGATGCTTTGTTTAATATTACGCACGTAACCAGTAGTTCCAAGTTTTTAACTAGTACTCCAAAATCAATGTTACTTTATGAAGCATTAGGCTTTCCACTACCCGAATTTATTCATTTTCCTAAAATAATTACGAAGAAACAAGATATACTAACGGATTTATTGGAACAAGGATTTTTAAAAGAGGCGATTTTAAATTATTTAGCACTTCTTGGTTGGAATCCCAAGAGTGAAAAAGAAATATTTACTCTTGAAGAATTTATAAGGGAATTTAAAATAGAAACTGTGAGCAGGCGTCCTAGTCATTTTGATATGCAAAAACTAGAATGGATGAATCGTTTTTATATAAGAAAAATGAAAGAGGAGGACTACTTAAGTTTTGTAAGACCTTATTTAGAAAAGTTTTATAATGTAGAAGGAAAAAGTGAAGACTGGATAAAGGATTTACTCTTACTATATAAAAATCGTTTGAACTTTGCTTCAGAAATTGGACTAACGGCTCATATGTTTTTCACCAATGATATAGAACTAGAAGAAGAATGTATCAACTTTTTAAAAAGCGATAGTAGTATAGAAAATACGTTGAGAACTTTTAAAGCGGAAGTGGAAAATACAAGTATATGGAATATCGAAAGTATTAAAGAAATAGTAAGTCATACAGAAGAAAAATGTGATGTAACAAAGGAACTTTTGTATATGCCAATCCGTATTGCTACAACAGGAAGTATGCGAGGGCCTAATTTAGTAGATTGCTTGTATTTATTGGGACGTGAAACTATTTTGGAAAGATTAGGAGAATAATTTTTAATATTTTAATTAAAATTAAGTAATAAAAAAAGGAAATCTCTAATTTGAAGGTAATATATAATAGTAGAGGGATTAAAGGTTGAAATTTAGAAAAGATTTAAAAAATAAGTTAATTGAAGAAGAAAGTCAAGTGTACGAAAATATCGTACGTTTGAAAATGAAAGCTACTGATAGCAAGTTTAGAGAAACAGATACTTTAGACACTAAAGGCATTTTAGACTGATTGAATCTGTTCCAAGTCCTAAAGCAGAGCCATTTAAACTTTGGCTGGCTAATCTTCGTAGCGAGCGTATAGGTGATTTAATCCAGAAATTGCAATTAAAAAGAGTCATTCTATATTATAGAAATAAAGGGTATGATGATACTTGAATTGAAGCTTGGCTAAAAGTAATTTTGGATAGATATAAATTAACGGATGTTTGGAAAGAAAACGAAATTACAAAATCATCTGAATATGCTATTTTAACCAATGAAGCTTGTCAGAATGTTTTAAAGGATTACGTAAAGAATCTTTACGTGATAATATGAGTAATGTAGAAGTTGTCTTAACCAATTTAGGAGAAATTGCAACACGTGAACTTGCAAAGAAAAAGAAACCCTTTGGATTAGAGGAAAACAAAAAAGTAGCACAAGATGGTGAAAGTGTTGCAAAAATAGCATGAGAAGATTTAGAAAAAAATTAGGAGAGTCTGTACTTTCTTATGAAAATGCTTTAAACTATAAATATATAGAGGAAAATAATAATAATTAGAATCTAAATAAAAAAGAGAGGTTAGGAATATGAAAATATTTAATACTTTAACAAGAACAGTGGAAGAATTTATTCCAAATGATAAGCAAAACGTGAAGATGTATACGTGCGGTCCAACTGTATATCATTTTGCTCATATTGGGAACTTAAGAACTTATATATTTGAAGATATTTTAGAAAAAACATTAAATTATTTAGGATATCATGTGACTAGGGTTATGAATATCACGGATGTAGGACATTTAACAAGTGATTCTGACTCTGGAGAAGATAAAATGCTAAAGGGAGCCAAAAGGGAAAATAAAACTGTTTTAGAAATAGCCCAATTTTATACAGATGCCTTTAAAAAAGATACCGAAAGCCTTAATATTAAATGGCCAGAAATTGTTTCACGCGCTACGGATAATATAGAAGAATACATAAAGATTATTACAAAATTGTTAGAAGATGGTTATGCCTATCAAAGCGGAGGCAATGTGTATTTTGATACTTCCAAGTTAACAGATTACTATAAATTAACCAATCATAAAATTGATGAAATGGTCACAGGTGTACGTGCTGGAGTAGAAGAAGATGCTGCTAAGAAAAACCAAGCAGATTTTGCCTTATGGTTTACAAAATCAAAATTTGAAAATCAAGAATTAAAATGGGATTCTCCGTGGGGCGTTGGATATCCAGGATGGCATATAGAGTGTTCTGGAATTAGTATGAAATTTTTAGGGGAGTATTTGGATATTCATTGTGGAGGTGTTGACAATATATTCCCACACCATACGAATGAAATAGCCCAAAGTGAATCTTATTTAGGGCACAAATGGTGTAACTATTGGATTCACGGGGAACACTTAAATGACACAACTGGAAAGATGAGTAAAAGTAATGGTGAATTTTTAACTATTTCCTTATTACAAAAAAAAGGGTATGATCCTCTTGCGTATCGTTTTATGTGTTTAAATACTTCCTATCGTAAAGTTTTAGTATTTTCTTATGAAACACTCGACAATGCTACTACAGCATATCAAAAATTAAAAAGTAAAATTAGAACTTTAAGAAAAGCAGAGGAAATTGATCAAAAAGAATTTGATGCATATGATGATAAATTTAGAGATTGTATAAGTGAAGACTTAAATACTGCAAATGCAATCACTTTACTTTATGAACTTTTAAAGAGTAAAGTAAATGATACTACAAAACTTGCTCTTATAGAAAATTGGGACAAAGTACTTTCTTTAAATCTAATAGAAGAAGAAAAGGAAGTAGATAAAAATTACATTGAAAGTAAAATAGAAGAACGTAGAATTGCAAAAGAAAATAAGGACTACAATACAGCAGATCAAATACGCATAGAATTAGAAAAACAAGGTATTCTTTTAAAAGATTCAAGGGAAGGAACAACTTACGAAATAAAATAACACAAGAATTTCACATAATTAAGATATAATAAAAATGGAAGTGAATGTATGGGTTTAATTGTTTTAGTAATCATGCTTATCATCCCTGCTATTGCTCAGTTTCTAGTATCATCTAGTTATAGCAAATATAAAAATATAGAAAATGAAAAAAAAATAACAGGTTTTGAAGTAGCCAGAAAAATACTAGATTGTAATGATTTAAAAGATATTTATATTGTAGAAACAAATGGAAATTTAACTGATCATTACGATCCAAAAAGAAAAGTGGTTCGTTTGTCTAGAGAAATATATCATGGAACAAGTGTTGCTTCTTTATCTGTTGCTGCGCACGAATGCGGACATGCGATTCAAGATAAAGATGATTATGCTTATATGCGTTTTAGAAGTTTAATCTTTCCTATCGTACATTTTGCAACAGGAGTATCTTATTTTGTTATTTTTCTAGGGTTAATTATGGAATCATTAGATGTAATATGGCTAGGGATTCTACTTGTAGGAACAGGGCTTGTTTTCCAAATTGTTACTCTGCCAGTTGAATTAGATGCAAGTAAAAGAGCCAAAAAAGAAATAGAAGCATTGGAAATGGCAACTGAAGAAGAAAAAGAAGGAGTATCCAAAATGCTTGGAGCAGCAGCATCTACATATCTTGCTGGGGTACTATCAAGTGCTTTAGAAATTGTAAGATTAATTCTAATATTTGGAAATAATAACGATAGAAGGTAATGATGTGAACCCCAAATGGGAGACATCATATAAAAAGAGTTTTTTAAAATTAA
>CAZIDI010000059.1:0-7144 GCA_964537805.1 uncultured Muribaculaceae bacterium
CAATTCTAGCACTTTTCCGATGTGGTTTATCTGGTGTATAACCTGATTCATACATTGAATATAAAATACGGCGATGTACTGGTTTTAAACCATCTCTTAAATCCGGTAAGGCACGATCTACAATTACACTCATTGCATAGGTTCCAAAAGATTTTGTAAATTCTGCTGTTATATTATTTTCTACAATCTTATCCATATTTTAAACCTCCTAAACATCCAATTCCGTATATTCATGACCATGTTCTTCAAGAAAAATTTTACGAGGTATAACATCATCCCCCATAAAATTAGCAATAATTTGATCCGCCTGCATTGCATCTTCTACAGTTACACGTCTTAAAATACGATTTTCAATGCTCATAGTAGTATCACGCAAATCTTGAGCATCCATTTCTCCTAAACCTTTAAAACGATTTACTGTTGGTTTGGCACTTGCAGGTAAAGATGCACGATATTCATTATATTCATCTTCATTTTGAACATATTTTATATTTTTTCCATAAGTTATTCTAAACAATGGTGGTTGAGCAATATAAACATATCCACCTTCAATAATAGGTCTAAAGAAACGATAGAACAATGTTAATAATAAGATTTGAATATGAGATCCATCGACATCAGCATCGGTCATAATTATAATCTTATGGTATCTTAATTTTTCAATATCAAATTCATCCCCAATTCCTGTACCAAAAGCAGTAATCATGGTACGAATTTCTTCATTTGATAAAGCTCTATCTAGTCTTGCTTTTTCGACATTTAATATTTTACCTCTTAAAGGAAGAATGGCTTGCGTTTTAGGAATTCTAGCACTCTTTGCAGAACCTCCTGCACTATCTCCTTCGACAATAAAGATTTCAGATATAGTTGCATCTTTACTTGTACAATCTGCAAGTTTTCCAAGAGTATTTATAGTATCAAGTGCCGTTTTTCTTCTAGTTAATTCTCTTGCTTTCTTTGCCGCATTTCTAGCATGAGCAGCAACGATTGCCTTATCCATAATTAATTTTGCTTCATTCGGATTTTCCATCAAGAATCTTTCAAAACCTTCACTAAATATATCATCGGCGATTTTTCTTACTTCGGCGTTTCCTAACTTTGTCTTTGTTTGTCCTTCAAACTGAGGATTAGGATGTTTGCAAGAAATAATCATCGTTAATCCTTCACGAACATCTTCTCCTGTTAATGCTTCATCATTATCTTTTAAAAATTTATTATTTCTCGCATAATTATTAATAATTCTTGTTAAGGCTCTTTTAACTCCATCTTCGTGGGTTCCACCCTCATATGTATTAATATTATTTGTAAAACTATATACATTGGCATTATAAGAATCATTGTATTGCATTGCCACTTCTACTTCAATACCATCTTCCGTTCCTTCAACATAAATAACTTCTTGATGAAGTGGACTTTTATTTTTATTAAGCATTGTCACATACTCAATAATACCACCATTATATAAAAATTCATCTTTCTTCTCTTCTTCGCGCTCATCAATTAAAACAATTCGAATTCCTTTATTTAAAAAGGCTAATTCTTGTAAACGTTTTGCAAGCGTATCATAATTATAAACAGTTGTTTCTGTAAATATTTCTGGATCTGCTTTAAAAGAAACAGTTGTTCCTGTTCTATTTTCTTCACATTCCCCAATTTCTTTTAATTCTTCTACTGGTTTTCCACCATCTTGAAATTTTTGATAAAAAACTTTCCCATCGTGATAAACTGTAACTTCAAGCCAAGTAGATAAAGCATTAACAACACTTGCTCCAACGCCGTGAAGTCCGCCACTTACTTTGTAGCCACCGCCACCGAATTTACCTCCGGCATGTAAAACGGTAAAAATAGTTTCTATTGTAGATAACCCTGTTTTTTTATTAATTCCAGTTGGCATTCCACGACCATCATCTTTAACGGTTATGACATTTCCTTTTCCTATCACTACTTCAATATCATCGCAATAACCCGCTAAAGCCTCATCTATTGCATTATCAACAATTTCCCAAACCAAATGGTGAAGTCCTTTTTCACTGGTTGTACCAATATACATTCCTGGTCTTTTACGAACTGCCTCTAAGCCCTCTAAAACTTGAATATCATCATCATTATAATGTGTAACTTGTTCATCCATAATTTATTCCTCCTCTAGTTTTCCATTGGAAACACATATTTTTTTATAATTTTTATCTATCAATAAAGAATTTATTTTTTCAATTTCAGTCGTTGTAATAAATGTTTGAAGATCTTTATCAATAAATTTAAAAATATTATCTATTTTTTCTACATCTAGTTCACTCAATAAGTCATCTAAGATAAGTATGGGAGTTATTTTTTTTTCTTTTTTAATAATTTCAATTTCACCAAACTTCCAAGAAATAACTGCATTTTTTTGTTGTCCCTCTGAACCATATTCTTTAAGTGAAAAATTATCTAAAATAAATTCTAAATCATCGTGATGAATTCCCATATTGGTTTTTCCAAAAGTTAAATCTTTGCTTAAGTTTTTTTGATAATTTTGAAATAATTTTTCCTTGGTTTTCGATTCATAATCACTATTATATTTAATTTTTAATGTTCCACTACCCACAATTTCCTTATAAATATTAGAAATAAAAGAATTCATTAAATCAATGTATTTTTTCCTTTCTTGATAAATTTCCAATCCTATTTCAATTAATTTTTCAGTAATTATATCTAAATAAGACTTTAAAGAATTACCATTTAAATACATTTTTTTTAAATAAACATTTCTAGTTTTCAGAAGTTTATTATAATTATTCAGTTGTTTCAAATAAGAAATATTTAATTGAGATATAGCAATATTTAAATATTTTCTTCTTATACTTGGCGTATCTTTAATCATTTTTAAATCGTTAGGATTAAATAAAACAATATTAATTTTAGAAATATAATCACTTATTTTTGTAATTTTATTATTATCAATTTTTACTTTTTTTCCCTCATCGTTTAATATCACTTTATACGTATTTTGATAGTAATTTTCGATAGTTCCTTCTATTTTTGTTAAATTCGTATTATTACGAATCAAAGTTTTATCATTTATTTGTTTAAAACTTCGTGTAAGAGCAAGTACATAAATTGCTTCTACTAAATTTGTTTTTCCACTTCCATTTTTTCCATAAATAATATTTAAATGAGGATGAAATGTAATTTGTAATTTATCATAATTTCGAAAATTTAGTAATTTCAATTCCTGTATTTGCATATTTTGCCTCTTTTACGCCCGTATAATAAAAATAATAGGTATTTATGTACTCCTATACCTATTAAAATTATAACATAAATTTGCCCTTATTTAAAGAATTTTTCACTAAAAATGAAAGAATTATTTTTGCATTTTCCTATCTCTTAAAACACATTCTAGTCGAGTTGCTCTTAATATCTGATTATTAATGGCTTCATAAGAGATATTTAATAAAATTTTATCTCCATTTTTAAATTCAACAACCAAGCGATTATTCTTATAATAAAAACGATTAATTTTATCAGAACGTAACCAAGAACAATTTTTAAGTTTTGGACTAGATGTTGGAAAAAAGATTAAATCTTTACTTTCTTCTACAATAATAGGTGCTTTATATGTAACACCAATTAAACTATTTGTTCCTTTTTTTCTTCCTTCCATAGAACTTCCAAAATAAGAACAACTTGCTTCCATAATTTCATTTGCAGGAGCATCCACTACAAAATTTCTATCTTCTTCGTACACTCTTGTTTTATTTGTCATTGCATACAAAGCCACTGTCTTATCATTAATTTCATATTTATTCACCTAAAACCACCTCCCACCTGTTAAAATTGTTTTCTATCTTAACGTGTAGAAAGTAATTTTTTTGTCGAATGAAAGAAAAACTTACATTTTTTTAATAAGTTTTAATTGGTAATATAAGTTGAATTAATGATTCATCTGTTACTGACTTAATCACAATTGGTTTAACATCATCAGTCATTAATAATAATATTTCCTCTTCTTTAATAGTTTTTAATGCTTCTAACATATATTTAGAACTAAAAGAAATATCAATCATAGAACTTGTATCTGTATCTACTGCTAACTTTTCTTCTACTTTTCCAATTTCTGATGCATAAGAATTAATAGTAATCACTTTATTTTCCAATTTCATTTTAATAATGTTTTTATCTTTTCCTTGTGTAAGTAAAGCTGCTCTATCAACACTTGCTGTATATTCATCTTTGTTGATTTTTACGATAATTCCATATTCAGAGGGAATTAAATTTGTAGTATTTGGATAAGTTCCGGACAATAAATTGGTTTGAAACTTAATATTTTTATATTTAAATAATACTTTGTTATTAAATATATGCATTTCCACATTTTCATCATCTGTAATGATATGTTCTAATTCAATAATATTTTTACCAGGAATTACAATATTAACCTCAGTTTCAATAGATTCTTCTAATTTCACATTTTTCTTGGCTAAACGATAGGAATCAGTTGCTATGAAAACAAGTTCATCTCCCATAATAGTAACATTTACACCAGTTAATAAAGGTCGTAGTTCTTGAGTAGAAATAGCAAATACAGTTTGATTAATTAAGGATTTTAATACATCTCCTTTTAAATTAATAGGATCTTTATGTTCTTCCATTTTTAAATTAGGATAATCATTCGCATCTAAACAATTTAGATTAAATTGAGCATTTTCTGTATAAATTCTTATTTTTAATCGATCAATAACTTCAAAGTTAATCACATCACTTGGTAATTTTCTAATAATATCTAATAAAAATTTACTTTGAATAATAATCGTTCCAGTACTTTCTATATTTTTAATTTCCTTACTTCCTATAAAAGAATTAATGGTAAGTTCACTATCACTTGCAGTTAAAGAAAGTCCTGCATTTGTTAACTCAAATTTAATTCCATTTAAAACTGGTATTACATTCTTAGTGGAAACCCCTTTTATTACATTATTTAAATTTTCTAGCAAAATGTTTTTATCAATTGCAAATTTCATTTTTACTTCCTTCTTTCATTTTTAATTTTTATTATTATTTTTATTATAGAGTGGATAACGTGGATAAGTATTTAATCTCTTTATTTATCTACACTTTTTTTCTTTTTCATAGTGGAAAACTATCTCTTCTTTTTTCTTAATTATTCACATTTATCCACATCTTTAAAATTTACTTTTTAACATCTTAATCTCACTTTCTAACTTTTTATTAGTTTTTAAGTCTTCCGTTATCTTATCGCAAGCATGAATGACAGTAGAATGATCTCTTCCTCCAAATTCTAAACCAATACGGGAAACAGTTTCATCTGTTAACATTCTAGATAAATACATTCCAATCTGGCGTGGATAAGCAATTTTATTACTTCTTTTCTTTCCTTTTAAGTCCTCAATAGTAATATTATAAAAATCTGAAACGGCTTTTTGTATATTTTCAATAGAATTATCTGAATAAATATTGACATTTAAATAATCTTTTAAAGCTTCATTTGCAAATTCTAAATCAATTCGGTCGGGGACAATCATTGCAGTATAAGCCATTAAACGATTTATTGTTCCTTCTAAGAATCGCACATCATTTTGACAATTGTTGGCAATAAATTCAATCACTTCTTCATCAATTTTATCTTCAATACTTTTTCCTTTTATTTTTTGGTTAATAATTCGTACGCGAAGATCAAAATCAGGAGGATCAATATTAACAGGAAGTCCCCACATAAATCTACTTCTAAGTCTTTCTTCTATTTTCTTTAAATCATCTGGACTTCTATCGGAACTAATAATGATTTGTTTATTGGCTTGGTGAAGAGCATTAAAAGTATAGAAAAATTCTTCTTGTGTTTTGTCTGCTCCTACTAAATATTGAATGTCATCGATAATTAAAACATCTACATTTCGATATTTATTTTTAAAATTATTGGAATAATCAATTGAACTTTTTCCTTTTTCCATTCCAGCAATTCCAATATAATCATTCATAAACATATCGCTTGTTGTATATAAAACTTTCTTATTTGATGTTTCGGTAATAAAGTTTCCAATCGCATGCATTAAATGAGTTTTTCCTAATCCACTTTTTCCATATATAAATAAAGGATTATGAATTTTTCCAGGTTGTTCTGCAACAGCCATCCCTGCTACTTTTGCAAAACGATTGGAATTTCCAACAATATAATTATCAAAATTTAATGATTTATCAAGATTACTTTCCCATACTTCTTCTACTTTTGGAACTTCTTTTGTTGGAGGAGAAAAATTGATTTGTTCTTTCATTTCTTCTTCTAAAACAAATTTTATATTATAAGTAATACCCGATAATTTAAATAAGATTTCTTCCATTAAAGAATAATAATTATCGCCAAGTATTTTTTTGTGGATTTCCATTGGAACTTGAATCGTTAAAGAATCATTTTCCACATTTAATAATTTTAAATCGTGAAACCACGCATTATACGAAGCAGAATTAATTTCTTTTTTTATGGTCTCTAAAAAAGTATTCCATAACTCTTCAACTAACAATTTCCATCACCCCACTCTCTGCTACCTTAAGTAATTTCATTGTATCTCAATAATCAAGTATTGAAAAGTAAAAAAAATTATTAACATTGCTATTCACAAGTTATCCACATAATTTTGCCATTATAATAACTGACTTTTTTTAATTTATCAACATTATTCACAAATTTTCATTTCTAAATTATAAACATTGTTTATATAATTTATTAACATTTAGTGAATTCTGTTTATATGTGTATTTAAATAAGATATAGATTAAAAAACTATCCACATATTTTAAATTTCAATTTTTTTTATTCATTTTTCATTAAAAAATTTTAAACTTCCATCTATTTCTTGACATTATGAATTTAATAATATTATAATAAGAGAGCTTTAGATTTAAAGGAGGAAACGATTATGAAAATAGGTACTTATCAACCAAATAGAAGAAAAAAAGCAAAAAAACATGGATTTTTTGCACGTAAAGAAACAAAAATTTTAAAAAATAGAAGAAAAAAAGGTCGTAAAAATTTAATTACAAAATAAACCACGTCTTGTGGTTTTTTTTGCAGTATTCTATAAGAAAGGGTTTTAGTCTGAAAATAAAAAATGAAATTAATTTTACAAAATAAGGTAAAAAAGGGCAG
>CAZIDI010000060.1:0-7049 GCA_964537805.1 uncultured Muribaculaceae bacterium
AAAAAGGAGTTCAAAAAGGACTAAAAAAAGGTATGAAAAATCAAGCCATTGAAACAGCTAGGAGTCTTATTACAGAAGATATTCCATTAGAGATTATTGCAAAAAGTACAAACTTATCCATAAAAGAGATCGAAAAATTAAAAGAGGATTTGTAAGTATCCTCTTATTTTATGTATAAATCATAATATTCATCGTAAGTAATTCCTTTTTCATAGACATCGGTAGCAATAGCAACCCCCAAGTATCTTAAATGCCAAGGTTCTGCTATATAACCCGTGATACTTTGATTTTCTTCTGTGTAACGAATGATAAATCCATATTTATAGGAATTTTCTTTTAACCATTTAGCATCTTCTTCTTTTATTTCTGTATATCCTTCGCTCCATACATCTATGGCAAGTCCAGTTTGATGTTCAGAATGCCCGGGTCTTGCGGAATACGTATCGGTGATTTCTTTTCCATCACGTGAAACATACCTGTTATAAAGAGATTTTTGATATTCATAAGAACGATAAGCACTATAAGGCCTAATATATACATTATCTAATTTAGCAAAACTTACCAGTTCTTCAAAGGCATCTCTTGCTTTTTCTCTTAATTGGTATTTTGCATTATAACTTAATGGTTTTAAATCGCTTGGCTCATATTCCCCTAAGGAATGATATTTATTGACTAAAACAGTATATTCTTCTTTCTTATTTGCCCCTTCAATTTGTGTATAAAAACTATGGTCTAGCCCTATATTTACTTTTAAAACGGCTTCTTCTAAAGAACAATTGTGTGTATTTTGGTATTCTTCATAGCGAGGAATCTTTTCTACTTCAAAATTTTGGATGGTATAGTAATTTTTTACTTCTATTTTCTCTTCTAATAATTTTTTTCGATTTTCTTCTTTTAAAAATGCATAAATATTGTTAATTTCTTCTACACTATACTTTAAATTTAATAAAGTATTTACTTCTTCAAAAAAATGTTCTCCCTTTTTGTAATTGATTTGTTCATAAAAATCTTTGTATTCCTCTTTATAATATTCTGTATCTACAATGTAAGAAATAACTTTTTCTTGTTCTTGCATTACACTTAACTCCTTTTTATTTACTTTATTCTCGCTATAAAGAAAATATGAGGAAAAACTTGCTAAAATAAGTAAGAAAAAACTTGTAAATAAAATTTCTTTTCATTTCATTATTTATTCTTCTTTCTCTATTTTTATTATAAAAGTTGCAATTTTTGATTAAATGTCTTTATTTTAAAGGGTATCTGTAGGATTTTAGTTATATTTTACTACTAATTTACTACCTTACGAATATATGTTAAGAGTACTAAATAATATTTTCAAACTACTTCATTTTGCCATTTAAAAAAATCATAGTATAATGTTAATCAAGGAGGAATCTATGCAAAAATTGAGTCAAAATCAACTATCAAAAAAACATTTAAATAGTATAAGTGATACAAAATCTAAACCAATATCCAAAAGAGTTGAAAAAAAATTACAAGAAGCATCATCAGTTGCTAATGAAAAAATAATATTAAATAATTCAATTTATAATCAAAGTAATTCCCATTCTAATGAAGCAATAGTATGTGAAAAAACACCTGTGGAAAGATTTGTTGATAATATTGATAAGATGAGAAATCCGCATATAAGAGATTGTGTTAGTTTAAGTGAAAAATATGGAACTATTGAAGATTATTCTGAATATCAAGAACAGAGGGATTTAGAAAGCTATAAAAATTTTATAAATAGCTTTGCATACGATGATATTAAAGAAACTGAATCTGAAATAGAAAAACAATTAACGCTTACCAATTTAAGAAACATTAGCGGTATGCATGATGATTAAAAAGTATAATGCAATTTATATTTCAATTATTAATTATATAGAAGGCCACATGATTCATGCTATATAATAAGGGTAATACTATCCATGAATATATTTAACTAATATGTCATTGTGCATAGTAGTTTTTTTAGTTTCTATACAATTAAATTATATAAATTTCAATTCTATATTTTTTTACTACCAATTTACTACTTTTAAAAGCAAAAATATAAGAAATCATAAAAATATATGTGAATATCCTTCAAAAATAAAAATGGTATAAACGCTCATAAATAAAGTTTATAAAGAAATTTAACAACTTATAAAAAATTATTTAAAAATTACTATATTTTTATTATAAAAAAGATTAAAAAAGAGAAATGTCATATTTTGTGTTTTACGACATACTTTTAATTAGGTGAAGTGTATGAAAAAAATATTGGTAGGGATTTGTATATTTTTCTTATTTTGTAGTGGTGTGAATGCAGAGGAATTAGCAGAAAATAGCGAAGCGGCTCTGTTACTTGAAGTTTCTACTGGGAAAGTAATTTATGAAAAAAATGCAGACAAAAAGTTAGCCCCAGCTTCTATGACCAAAGTAATGAGTATGCTTTTAATTATGGAAGCAATTGATTCTGGGAAATTAAGTTTTGAAGATGAAGTCGTGATTAGTGATAATGCATCCAGTATGGGTGGTAGTCAGATCTTTTTACAAACGGGAGAAAAATACAAGGTGCAAGAACTTTTAAAAGGAATTGCGATAGCCAGTGGAAATGATGCAGTGGTTGCGATGGCCGAAAAGGTAAGTGGTAGTGTAGCAGCATTTGTCGATGCGATGAATAATAAGGCAGCGGCGTTAGGTTTAAAAAATACGCATTTTGATAATCCTCATGGTTTAGAAAGTGAAAATCATTATACAACAGCAAGAGATATGTCTGTGATGGCAAGAGAACTATTAAAACACGAGAAAATATTAGAGTTTACGAGTATTTATGAAGATTATTTAAAAAAACCAGATGGTTCTAGTATATGGCTAGTCAATACGAATCGTTTAGTTAGGTTTTACGAAGGAGTCGATGGATTAAAAACGGGATTTACTAACCAAGCTGGCTATTGTATTACGACAACTGCGAAAAGAAAAGATATGCGTCTTTTATCGGTTGTAATGAATGCACCTACCAGTGATGCTCGTAGTAAAGATACCGTGAATATGTTGAATTATGGATTTAATACTTATAAATTAGATATATTAATTCCTAAAGATCAAGATTTAGGGGAGAAAAGAGTAGAAAAAGGAAATGTAACTTCTACTAAGTTGTATATTGAACAAGATGTTACCATTTTATCAAAAGTTAGCGATAACCAAGAAGAATTTACATATAATTTAGTTACGGATGAGTTAAAAGCCCCAATTCCAAGTGGTGAAGTGGTAGGAACCTTAGAAGTTTTAGATAGTAAAGGAAATATTGTAAAAGAAGTAGATGTCATTGTAAAAGAAGAGGTGAAAAAAGCAAGTATATTGGATTTATTTACTCGAGTATTGAATACTATAACAAGTGGAAGTCCTATTTAATTTACTTTCAGTTTACAAAAAACGTTTCTTGTAGGTAAAACGTTTTTTTGATTGTGCTATAATTGAAATAGAATAAGTGAGGATGAAACATACATGGAGAAAGAGGCAAATAAGAAAAAGAAAAGTAAAAAAAAGTTTTTTAGGCGTTTGTTTTTAATATCTTTACTCATTAGTGGAATTACACTTGGAGTTCTTTATTTTTTAAACGTAATTCCTCTTCTTTATTTTGGTATTCTAGCCCTTGTATTTTTTGTATTTGATTTTTTTGTTGCTTTTTTAACACTTAGTAAAGGTTGGAAAAGAAGATTAGTAGGAACCATTTTAACATTTGCCAAAATGGGTTGTATGGCTTTTATTCTTTTTTATTCTTTTCATACAATGGAGTTTTTAAAAAAACTTAGCGGAGGAAATTACAATACCAAAAATTATAGTGTGATTGTTTTAAATACAAGTGGTTATGAGAAGTTAAAAGATATTCAAGATAAAAAAATGGGGATTGTAAAACTTGGAGAAGACAAAGGCCTTGTAGAAGCCAAGATGCATTTAAATAAAAAGACTTCTTTGGAATATGTAGAAATGGAAGATGTTTCTTCTTTAGCAAGTAGTTTGTTAAATGAAACGGTGGATGCCATTTTAATTGAAGAAGCGGAAAAAAGTCTTCTTGAAGAAAGTGAAGAACTTTTAGAAAAAGAAAAGATTCTTTATACTTTTTCTGTCGATATAGAAATAGAAGATGATTTAGTAAAAAATGTAAATACAACTAAAGAGCCCTTTAATGTTTTTATTTCAGGAATAGATAGTTATGGAAAGATAACCAGTGTATCTAGAAGTGATGTCAATATGTTAGTTACGGTTAATCCAAATACTCATAAAGTTCTTTTTACTAGTATTCCTAGAGATTATTATGTTTCTTTACATGGTATTTCATCTAAGTATAAAGATAAAATTACCCACGCAGGGATTCACGGTATAGATACATCGGTGAAAACAGTAGAAGATTTATTAGATGTCGATATAAATTACTATGCAAAAGTAAACTTTACTTCTTTAATTCAAATTGTTGATAAATTAGGAGGAGTGGATGTCGAATTAGATACTCCGTTTAGGGCTTATTATGTGGAAGAAAATGAAACCGTTAATTATTCTTTTAAAAAAGGAAGTAATCACCTAAATGGTAAACAAGCCCTTGCATTTGCAAGGGAAAGAAAAAGTTTAGCCAATGGGGATGTAGGAAGAGTAGAACACCAACAAATTCTTTTAGAAGCCATTGCCAATAAAGTTTTATCGAAAAATATCATTGTAAAATATAATGATTTATTAAAAGCCTTAGAAGGAAAAGTTATAACGAATATGGGAACGGATAATATTACCAAACTTGTAAAGCAACAAATAAAAGATATGCCGACTTGGACTATAGAAAAAAATACTTTAAGAGGAACAGATGCTTATGAATATACGTATTCCTATAAAAATAAAAAAGCATATGTGATGATGCCAGAGGAAACATCCGTTACTGAAGCAAAAGAAAAAATAAGAACGCTTATGGAAAAATAAGTGTTTTTTTAAGTGGAATAATGTATAATAGCCTTAGATGGTAAAATGGATAAGTTTTTAAAACTAAAAGAAGAAAGGGAAAAACTAATAGAAAAAAAGCAAGAAATACAAACAACTTTAAATAATTGTGAAAGTGATATAGCAAATTATTATGAAGATTTCTTTAAGAATAAAAAAAATCAGGAATTTAAATTGTATACAAGATTTCCTGGAAAGGAAGCATTACAAGAATATATGCGCCAAAAAGATGCTTTCCCATTAAAAGAACAGGGGTTATTGAATGCAAAAGAATTAGCAGAAATGATTAAACAATTTTATCAGTTTCAAAGACAAAAAGAGTATCAAATTTTAACGATTGAAATTAATAATGAGAATTCTTATGAAGAAAATGGTACATTATTTAATAGGAAATGAAAAAACATTAAATCTTTTTTAAAGTATGACTGGAAATTTATGAATAGAAAATATTATTCTTCATTATATAATAAGTTGGAATGTGGTATTTTAGAAAATGATTTGATTTCAATTCCAATAAAAGATGATGTGAAAATAACTGCTTCTAGTATGAATTGTTTAACTGGATCTTTAGATGATGAAAAGAGTATAATTAATGATTGTGATTTTTATAGAAAAGCATACTTTACTATTGCTCTGATAAAATTATTCAAATTTTTACAGATAAATTAAAATATCGTGCTTTTGATAGTGTATTTTACAAATATAATGGAGTAAGAGATTTGTTTTCTTTACATATTCATAGGAATGATTCTTTTATCGCTAGAATATTGCTTAGTATTTGTATTTATAAATACAATAATGGAATAGTTGATTTAACTAGTGAGGATTATAATCAAATTTTTGAAACATTATATGGCGAAAAAGTGGATATTATTGGAGAAGTAGAAAAAGATTTTCCAAGAAGTTTAAAATATGTTCCTAGTGAAGCAGAACTAAAAATAAACGGTAAAGCATAGAATGTATTGTCAAAAAGTGTAGAATTTGATATATTCTTAGTAGAAAAGAGGAGTTTATATGGAAAAAAGAGAAGAGTTTCTAAAAAATATTAAGAATAAAAAAATAACTCTTATTATAGGAATTATTTTAATTCTTATCAGTTTAGCATCAGCAGGTTTGGTTTATTACAATAAAACGAAAGAGATGCAGGATGTTGCTGCTTTAGTAGATGTAAAAGAAGAGGAAGTATATGCATCTGTTGATGTAAAATTGATGACAGATTATTTTGCTACTAATGATTATGCGGGAATTGAACATAAAACCTATTTTGTATGGGATGATAAATATTTATATATTGTAGATCTAAACGATAAAACAAGAGAAGAATTAAATGCAATTTATGAGTATTCTTATAGAGAGGGAGAGGAAGAACAAGAACCATCTCCAGTTACGATTAAAGGTTTAACAAAAACAATTCCATCTGATTTGAAAAAAATTGCGATTAGTGCTTATAACGAATTATATGGAGAAACCATTATAAACACAACTAATTTTAGTGATTATTTGGGAGTTGTTTATTTGGATACCTATGAAAGCCCAATGACTGATTTAACTACCGAGTTAATTATTTGTTTACCATCTTTAATTATAGGTATTATTGTACTATGCGTATATTTTAGAAGAAATAGTACTACCAAAAAATGTATTCAAAAATTAGAAGGAAAATGGGAAGATGTTTTAAATGAAATGGATGCATCTGATACTTTCTATTTTAAAAAAGCCAAAGTATATATTACACGTAATTATATAGTTAGTTATATGAATGGTTTAGAAGTTTATAATCATCAAGATATTGTTTGGGTTTACCCACACGAATATCGTTATAATGGTTCTTTAAGTCAAAAAAGTATTCATATTGTAACCAAAGATTCTAAAACCCATAAATTGGCAACAGTAAGTGCAAGTAAAAAGAATTTAATTCTATTTGATGAAATGTATGATACTTTGATTAATCGACTTCCAAATGCTTTAAGTGGTTATACTAAAGAAAATAAAGAAAAAGCCAAAGAATTATATCAAAAATAAAAGAGTTCAGTATGATGTGAACCCCAAATGGGAGACATCATATAAAAAGAGTTTTT
>CAZIDI010000061.1:0-6943 GCA_964537805.1 uncultured Muribaculaceae bacterium
GTCCAGCGCGTCTACCAATTTCACCACAGAGGCATAACTAAATTATAGCATAATATTTTAGTTTGTAAATTATTATTTGAGTTTAATTCCAAGTAGAATAGCAAGTTCATTCGTTTGTTGATAACTAAGTATAGCACCTCGTAAATATTTAACATCTATTAAAATATTTTCAATACTACAAGTAGATAAATCTACACCACTTAAAGAAACCATATTAAATTCAGCTCTATTTAAATTGACATTATCTAAAGTAAATTTTGTAGGTTTTACTTCTAATATTCTCGCTTCGCTTAAATCACTATCAATAATAGAGACATCATCCATTTTACAATAACTTATGCCCATATACTTTCCTAAAATATTTTTGAATGAACTTGATTTTAGTATTGAATCTGTAAATGCAACTCCTAACATTTTACAATCAACAAACTGACAATTATGTAGTCCACAATTTGTAAAATTTACATTAGATAAGTCAACATGAGAAAATACAACATAGTTAAATATCACATTATCAAATGTTACATTTATAAGAGAAGAGTTTTGAATGGTTACGTGTCCTAATGTTTTATTTTGAATTGTATTTTTGTCTAAATGTAAATCAATGTACTCTTGATTAAAAATATCAACATCCATCTCTAAAAACGCATCCATTATTTTTCCTCTTCTTTATAAATGGATGTAAATAAATCTTTTTCTTGTTCCTCTTCATCTTTGTACTTACTCATATCAATTGTTGGTAAATCATCAATCGTAGCAAGTCCAAAGTAATCCAAAAAATCACTAGTTGTTTTATAAAGATTAGGTCTTCCTGGCATCGTACTTTTACCCGCTTCTTTTAAAAGACCTTTGGCGACTAATCGGCGGATCATATGACTAGAAGAAACCCCTCTTAATTCATCAATTTCTACTCTTGTTATCGGTTGGTTATAGGCAACAATGGCAAGAACTTCTAAAGCAGAGGCGGAAAGTAAATGATTTTCGGGATTTTCCACTAACTTTTTATAATACTCTTTATGTTCTTTTTTGGTTGTTAATTTAAAAGCATCCCCCAAATAACTAATACGAATTCCCCTATCTTCACTTTCATAAGTACTTCTTAATTCCTTTAATAAATTTTTTGCTTCTTCTAAAGAAATATCCAAAATCTCACAAATTTTATTTAATGTAATGCCTTCTTCTCCAACAACAAATAAAATCCCCTCTAAAACACCTAATAAATGCATAAACCTCACCTACTCTCCACTACAATATTACCAAAATTTTGCTCTTGGTAAATATTAATTTCATCGTTTTTATTCATTTGCAAAATAGCAAGAAATGTTACAATCAAATACTCTTTGGTTACTTCTTCAAATAAATCTAAAAAATTGACTTTTTTAACCTTTTTTAATTTATCTTTAATAGAAACAATCCTATCTTCTACACTTAATTCTTTTTTGGTAATTTTCGTATGAATTGGTTTTTGTTCATTCATTCTTTCCTGATAGGCAAGTAAGGCATTTACTAAGTCTTCCACTGTAACACTGCCATCATTTTTTAAGCCTACTTGGCTATACTCCTTTAAAGAAACTGGCTCTTTCGTAAAGAAATCACTTCTTTTTTCTTCTAATTCTTTAAATACTTCTGTCATATTTTTATATTTTTCGTATTCTATAATACGCTTTTTTAATTCATCTTCACTATTGATTTCAAATTCTGAATCTTGTTCTTCTTTGTCTTCAGTAGAGCCGATCAGCATTTTACTCTTTAAATGAACTAAAGTTGCTGCCATAACCAAAAATTCACTGGCAATATCAATATTTAAATCTTGCATTTTAGAAATATAATTTAAGTATTCTTCAATAATCATACTGGTATCAATTTCATAAATATCCATCTCAGTTGAACGAACTAAATGCAATAACAAATCAAGTGGGCCGTGAAAGTTATCAATATCAATTAAGTAATCCACTTATAACACATCCTTTATTTACAATCAAACCCTTTTGCTTCCATTTCAAACTTAACGACTTTAGCAAGAGTTTCATTAGAATAATAATTGCTATTATCTAAATCACTACTCTTGGCTGTTTTTAAATCAATTGTAGTATTTACAACAAACCCATTTCCCGCATCTACAAAAACAGAATTGATACCTCCTAGAGTATTTAATCTTTCTGAATTTGATTCCCAAGTATTCCGTAAAGTTTCATAATTGGAAATAGTAGTGCTATAACTTACAATATGAGATATTGAAAATAATTTTTCTTGTTGAAATTTATAAGTATAGGTTTCCGTATCTTTTGTACAAGTTAAAACTTCTTCTTCTAAATCATTTTTTTCTAAAGTAACATTAGGGTAATCGACAATTTCTTTTTTAGTAAATAGTAACTTTTTCATAGAAAGGGCCGTACTAGAAGAAAGAATAAAACTAGATGTCGTGCTTTCCCCTTTAGGAACAACAATATCTCCAAGAAAAATGCGTTCAAGAAGTGTATCATCTTCAGAATAAAGTTCCAAAAAGTAATTCTCATCATGAAAAGAAAATTTACTATTTTTAGTATTTGTTGTTTGAAAAGAAAGTTCATTTCCTTCTAAAACAAATGTATCAATCTTTATATTTTCTTCTAAATCAATGGAAAGAGTATCGTTTAAAGTAAAATAAGAAATTTGTTCTCCCTCACTAGGTTCATCACCAGTACTATTTTCATTTGGTTTTTCTATTAAACTATAATCAGGTTTATTATTGTTACCCTTAATTAAATTGACAATGGTTGGTAAAAAGAAAATAAAAACTAATATGACTCCAAATAAAATGAAAATTAAGGCTGAACTTTGTTCTGTGTCACTTAGTTCTCCTATTTTCGTAATAGAAAGTTCCTCTTCATTTATTTTTACATTTTTAGAATTAAATTTTTCTTTTTTAGCCATATTGTATCCCTTCATTCTTATAGACATAATTATAGCACGAGTAAGAAGATTTTACCAAATGATTTCAAGTGAATTTATTTGATTTGTTAGCTCCGTGAAGATTTTTTTGTCTTCTATTTTATTAATGGCAAAACATTTTTTTCCTAAGTCTTTAAAAGAGGCACCATAATGATAAAGTGTAGTTTCATCTAATATAAGAAAACGATCATGAAAAGAAATACTCATTTTGATTTGTATATTATGATATTGCTTATTGTATTTTTCTAAATCTGCAGTATTTATTGATTTTGTAATAATGATAATTTCTTTATTTATTTTGGATAATATGTCTAACAATTTTTTATCTATATAGTTGTCTATTACAATTATTTTTTCTTGGCTTGATTTAAAATATCACCATTAAAGAGTAAGCATCATAGATTTACCCCTCAAAAAAGATATGATTATTTTTTTCATTTTCTAATTTAGAAAATATCTCATCAAACTTATTATCGTGTTCTATTACTTTTGTTTCTAAGTGACTTATTCTTTCTCCATAATGATTCCTTGCAATATACTTTCGCATAGCAACAAATGCATCTACTATTTTTAAACTCATAGTAACTGCAACTTCACTTTTTAAAACCCCTGCAAGCATTGTAATACCGTGTTCTGTGAAAACGTAAGATAAATATTTTCTATGTTCTCCTCTTCCATTCTTTAAGGTGCCATTTTGACACCTTAAAGAAATATATTCATCTTCGGTTAGTTGAAAACAATAATTTTTAGGAAATCTTGCTATATTTCTTTGAACTTGTCTATTCATATATTTTGTTTCATAACCAAAAAGATAAGCTACATCCGAATCTAACATTACTTGATGCCCTCTTATTTCATAAATTAAGTTTTCTATTTTTAAATTTTCTGCAACTTGATTCATACAGGTTCTCCTTTTTTAGAGAATATCCTAACAATTAAATGTGTCAAAATATGTTGAATTTTGAAGTCAAAATAAAAATTTTATTCTTCTATTTTTACTTATTTTCATTATTTTATTAATAGCACATATTTTTTATTCTTTAACGTTACTCAAAAAAAAGAATACTACAAGCATAGTAATCTCAAATTAATTTTAATCTTTTGGTTTAAAGATTAAAGTTAAAATAAAGGCAAATAACACCACTCCCGTAATTGCACAAGAACTATACGTTAGAAGTCCAGAAAACAAGCCTAAAATGCCGTTCTCTTGAAATCCTAAATAAGCACCCTTATAAAGCATATATCCAAAATTAGAAATAATGGTAGTGGCTCCCCCACCAGCAAAATCAATAAATTTTTCATAACAACCTAGAAAAGCAAAGAAAGCCCCTAATACAGTAAAAAAACTTGTAACATGTCCAGGTGTTAATTTTGTATTATCCAGTATTAGTTGTGCAAGAAAACAAGCCACTCCTGCAAATAGAAAAGCACATAGAAAATTCATGATAAAACCTCCAAACTAACAGCGTGTGCAACACTTGGGATTGTCTTTTTCTGATTCGTTGTATCTTTAGAATGTAAAGAACCCGTTGCAATTATTAATATTTTTTTATATTTTTTATTTTTTAAAATTTTATTAAAAAGAACTAATGGAAGTGTTACTGGACCAGATGACCCAGAATAAACCTCTTGACTTTTTAAAAATATTTCACAACCAGCATCCATATGATTTTTGATTTTGATTCCATAATTGACTTTCAAAAATTCTTTAAAAATAGCACTTCCAATACTTCCTAAATCCCCAGTTAAAACAACATCATAATGATCCACATTCCGTTTTAAATCTTTCAAATGCTCCATTAAAACTGATACAGCAGCAGGTGCCATTACAGCTCCCATATGTGTGGCATCTTTTTGATTATAATCTTCTATAACCCCAATAGTGGCAGATTCAACTTTAATATTTCCTTTTTCACTTGTCACAATAGTTCCAACAGAACCCGTTGCCGTAAAAGTAGTCGTATTTGCTCTTGGTGCTCCATACTCAATAGGAAAACGAAATTGTCTTTCAGCATTTAAATTATGACTACTCGTAATACAAATGGCATTTTGAATAGCATTACTTTCTACAAAATTACTTGCAATCAATAAACTTTCTGCAAAACTTGCACAAGCACTATACACCCCTAAAAAGGGAATAGCAAAGTTTTTTACAGCATAGTTTGTAATCGTAATTTGATTAGATAAATCTCCTCCGATAATTAAATCCACCTTTTTACCAAGTTTATTGCGATAAAGCAAATTATCAATGACTACTTTCTGCATTTTTATCTCCGCATCTATAAATGTTTTTTCTCCATAATAATAGTCATCTATACATAAATCAAACTTACGAATTTGCCCTTCACTTTCTAAAGGGCCTGCAATGGTAAATGCATCTTTAATATATACATTATTAAATCTTAGACTAGCCATATAGAATCACCCCTAAAACTGCAAAGAAAAAAGCGCTTACAATTCCATATAAAATGACACTCCCTGCTAGCTTAAAAAAATTAGCCCCAATTCCCGTAATAAAACCATCTCTTTTATAATCAAGAGCAGCACTCATTACAGAATGTGCAAAACCAGTAGTAGGTAAAATAAGACCGGCTTTAGCTTTGGTTACCCAATTATCAAAAAAGCCTAATGCAGTAAATAGGCAAGCAAGTAAAATAACAATTAAACAAGTCCAACTATATGCCTCGATTCGAGAAACTCCAAAACACTCCATAATAATAACTGCTATTAATTCTGCTATTACTCCAACTACCCCTCCTACTAAAAATGCTACTATTGCATTTTTGCTTTTGTTTTCTTTAGAGGTTAAACGATCTACTAACTTTTTGTATTCATCTTTATTCATTCCATATATTCCTCCGTTTTTAGTATGAAAAAATATATCATTTCTATACAAAAAAATATTCAAATACTATACTTGAATATCTTCTTTTAATTGTTCTATTTGTTCAATAGAAAGACCAGTGTACTTTGAAATCAAATCTACTTTCAAACCATCATTTAGCATCTTTTTTACAGTTTCTATATTCCTTTGCTTTAGTTCTTTATTTTCTAACTTTAACATTAATATCTCTTGCTCTTTGGCTTCTTCATAGTCATAACTTCCTATTAAGTCTTCTACTGTTCTTATCGCTGCCATATACTTCTCATCTCCCCTAAAGTCCTCCTTTCTTTCCACACCCTAACAGAAAGAAAAACAGTTTGCAAATTGCTAATTTGGCAAATTGAAGCCACAAAAAAGGAAATCTGCTAGACAAATTTCCTTTTTTGAAGTTCCAATTTCACCATTTTTAAGAAAATTAGCAAAATCTTAAAAATTTTTATTTTTCTTCTAATTTAATCTTCTTATTACATACATCTAATATTTTCAAAAACATTTCTAGGGTTATTTTTCGGATTCCACTTTCATAGTGAGCAAGTGTGCTATCAGAGATTCCCAATTTGCTTGCTAGTTCTTTTTGGGTATACCCACAACTTTTACGCAAAGCTTTTAAATCAATCATATGGCAAGAACTACTCGAAATGTATGGGTGCCATCGGCAATGCCAGTATAGTTGAGAAAATAGAATATCCCGGAATCAATCCCATCTGCTCTGCCGCCACCACGTCTGAACCAAGAGTTCGTAGAACCGACAAAATAAGCTCCATCTCTGTACCAAGAACCGATACGCCTTGTGTAGGAACCATAAGTTGCAATTCCAAATGGCCCAAACTCGGCTGTTGCATCTCCTAATATTCTGTATTGAAATGTTGTAGAAGTAGAATTCGTATTATAAATATCATAATACTTAGCATCAATATCAGTTTCAAGGCCACTACTTCCTACTACCCCCATTACATATTCCCAAGCTCCTCCACTCATATCATAGATTCCAGTATAGTTTCCTGTTGTACTTGCTACTTGAGATAAAGTATTTTTGTAATTGATAGTATAAGTTCCGTCTACTCCTACACTTGTACTTTCATATTTATTGCATTCTTCATTGGTAGTAGTATATCCACAAGTTGGTTC
>CAZIDI010000062.1:0-1956 GCA_964537805.1 uncultured Muribaculaceae bacterium
ATAGTTATTGCTAATAGTATTCCTATTGTAATTAAAAGTATTTTCTTTTTATTTTGGTTCATAATTCCTCCTTATCGTAACATATTACGATGTATTAACTTAATTGTAATCGTAAAATGTTACGATGTCAACAGGTGAAATTATGAAAGTAATAGCAAATGACTATAAAGCAAACGAAATTTTTAAATTTATCCGACAAGGATTAGACTTAACGCAAGAAGAACTTGCAAAAAAAAGTAAAATTAGTAAAAGTTCTATCGAAAAATACGAATATGGTACTGTAAATTACACTTTTGAAACTTTAATTAAAATAGCCAAAATTTATAATTTAAAAATTATTATAGAATCTTCTAAAGAAAAAGAAAAAAGGTAAAAGCATTTTCCAAACTTTTGCCTTTTTTAAAATAAACTAATTTGCTCCTTTTTGGAAACATTTTTTTTGTAATCTTTAATAATTTCACTCATATCACATAATAAATGATATTGATTACATTCTTCTACAAAAACAGAAAGCAAATCGGGATAACGAAGAGGATTACATACTACATTATTTCCGTACACACTTTTATAGTCATTGGAAAGACCTTTATACATTTTTTCAATGCGTTCATAATAGTACTCGTGCACATTACTTCTTAAAGTCATTCCCATTTTCGTATAAATAAACTTGGCATTATTTTTGCTGGCAAGATGAACCATTTCTTTTATATTCGAAATATTATCTGTAATAAAAGGAAGTACGGGAGTCATCAAGACCCCTGCATAAATGCCATTTTTTCTTAACTCTTTTAATACTTCAAAACGTTTACTAGAAGAGATAACGTTGGGTTCTAAAATACGTGCAAGTTCATCATTGTAAGTCGTAATACTTATTTTAATAATAACATTATTTTTCTTATCTATTTCTTTTAATAAATCTATATCTCGTAAAATTAAATCGCTTTTAGTATCGATAGAAACGCCAAAACCATATTTTAAGATGAGTTTAAGGGCACCTCTTGTAATTTCATATTCACGCTCTAATTCATTATAAGGGTCAGATAGTGTCCCGAAACTTACCACTCCTTTTTGAGTTTTACTTGCTAGTTCTTCTTCTAATATTTGTAAAGCATTTTCTTTGCTTTTAATTTCATCAAAGTTTTTAATATGATACGCATCGCTTCTTGAATCACAATAAATACAACCATAACTGCATCCCCTATAAAGGTTCATATGGTAATCAATTCCAAACCAAAGTGAACCTTGCTCACTTTTAGTCATGATTGTTCTTGTTTTTACGTAATCCATAAAACCACCCAATATCTACTTTAAGTATAGCAAATTAACTGATTTAAGTCTATTTTTTAAAAATCATCTTTCATTAAAAAATCAAATATATTTAAATGCTTAATACCATCTCTAGAATAATCTTCTCTATCTTTTGAAATTACATATTTTGGATAATGATCATGAATTTCTTTAAAAGCCCCAAATTCTCTTTCTATAGTTTCATCATTTGTTAGCTCATAACAAGCCTGTATATACTTGATTTCATTATTTTTTGAAGCTATAAAATCAATTTCTCCTTTAGTTGTTTTTCCAATATAAACTTCATAGCCTTTATTCACAAGTTCATTATAAATTAAATTTTCAAAGCATTGTGAATAGTTGATTTGTTTGTTATTGGTCTTAATTTTTTTTACTCCCAAATCTGTAGCATAATATTTATTTAATGACTTTAATACATTCTTTCCTTGAATATCGAATCTAAAAACCCTATTCAAAATAAAGGTAGAACACATAGCATCTAAATATTTATATAAAGTATCAGATGCTACCTTATGATTATTTTTTTCTAAAAAGTCCAAAACATTTGTAGCAGAAAATTCTCTAGTCTCTGTTTCTAAAACATATTGTAATATTCGATTAAAAGAGGCAACATCCGTAATTCCTAATCGGTCTACTACATCTTTAAGC
>CAZIDI010000062.1:1966-6554 GCA_964537805.1 uncultured Muribaculaceae bacterium
AAATAGAATCATACACATCAGATACATAGTTTTTTCTAGATTCCTTATTTTCAAACATAAATCTTTGCGGTAAACTTCCCCATTCAAAAATATCAAATAGTAGTTCCATATAATCCTCTTTTTCAGTATGGGTAAGTTTTACTATTTCTTTAAAAGATAAAGGATTAATTCTAAAACTTACATATCTACCAGAAAGATCAGTTGCTAATTCTAAAAAAGTCATTTTACTATTAGAACCAGTAATAAAGATACTAAATTGATCTGTAATCCTTAATGAATTAATTGCTTTTTCAAAATCCTCTACTTTTTGTACTTCATCCAAAAACACATAATATGTTTTTTTATCTTTTACTTGCTTTTTTACATATTCATCTAAACTTTTAGCAGTTGTAATTTGAGCATAATCTAAAGATTCAAAATTAATATAAATGATATGGTCCTCGTTAATATTGCTTTCCATTAATTCTTCCATAATTTGTGTTAAAATTACCGATTTACCACTTCTTCTTAAACCACATAAAATTTTTATTAAAGAATTAATATGGTAAAAGTCTCTTATTTTAGATAAATAAAGTTCTCTTTTTAACATAGTGAATCACCTAATACTATTATATAACAAAAATTATTTTTGTAAAAGTTTTTTGGTTGAATTGGAAAAAATATATATTTTAAAAGATTTTTTGGTTGAATTGGAAAAACTTTTACTATTTTAAAATCATTTTTTTTCCTTTATTTCAGTAATATTATATTTTTCTATGTTCCAGTCTTCATCAAATTCGAAAAAAGCCTTTATTTTCTTATTTTTTAAAATATAAGGCATCCAATATTTATCATCTGAAAACATATTTTCATAAGGAATTTTCTCTATAGAAAACCAAACAGGTTTCATTTCTTCACTTTCACTTGGAGTACCTTCCCACTCGGTTGCAACATATAAATAAAATTTTAAATTCGTCTTTTCTCCTTTTACAAATTCAATAAATTCTACAACGCCCATTTTTTCATATTTAGTAGGTATTATGCCAATTTCTTCTTTTGTTTCTCTTAACATTGCATCTTCCGGTGTTTCATTTTCTTCTAACTTTCCTCCAACACCATTAAATTTACCAACACCAAATCCACACTTTTTCATCGCCAATAAAATTTTATTCTCTTTTCTTAAAAGCAATAGTGTTGTTTCCAATTGGTTCATAACTGCAATCTCCTTAAAACATTATACCGCACTTTTACAATTGAACACATTTAAACCGCTTAGAATATAATACATTGTAGATTTAAAAGAGGAGGAATTTAAATTGAAAAGAAAAATTTTAGGTGTACTACTTGGTTTACTTATCATTTTAATCGTTGTTGTAACTGCTTCAAAACTAACATCTAAGAAAAACGAAGATTTAAAGACTATAAAATTAGCTGAAGTAACACATAGTGCTTTTTATGCTCCTATGTATGTGGCTATAGAATCTGGATACTTTAAAGAAAATGGCATCAATATTGACCTAATTTTAACGAGTGGAGCAGATAAAGTGGCTGCTGCTGTGTTATCAAACGATGTTGAAATTGGGTTTGCTGGACCAGAAAGTGCCATTTATGTTTATAAAGGTGAAGAAGAAGACTATTTAGTTACATTTGCAGGTTTAACAAAAAGAGATGGACAATTTATTGTTTCTAGAAAACCTATTGAAAACTTTTCATTAAGTGATTTAAAAGGAAAAGAAATTTTAACCGGCCGTTTGGGTGGAATGCCAATGCTTAACTTTCAAAATGCATTAAAAAATGAAGGAATAAAAGAAAAAGATTTAAATATGAATTCCAGTGTAGAATTTGCATCCTTATCTGGTTCCTTTATTGCAGGAATGGGAGACTTTGTAAATCTTTTTGAACCAAATGCTACTAATATAGAGAAAGAAGGACTTGGTTACATTGTCGGAAATGTTGGAGCATATTCTGGTGAAGTTCCCTATACTGCCTTTTATGCTAGAAAAAGTTTTATAGAAAATAATAAAGAAGTCATTACTAGTTTTACAAATGCTATCAATAAAGGTTTAGAATACGTAAAAACACACTCATCTGAAGAAATTGCCCAAGTAATTTTGCCACAATTTCCAGATATTTCTTTAAAAGATTTAACAACGATTGTGGACAATTATAAAAAATATGACTCTTGGTTAGAAAATCCATTTATTACGGAAGAAAGTTATAAAAATTTAGAAAACATTATGATCGATGCTAACTTACTAGATACATACGTTCCATATGAAGAATTAATCCACAATAATTACAATGAATAAAATTTTAGAAATTAAAAATTTATCTAAAAAATACCATACGAAAGAGGGAGAAATACAAGCCATTCAAAATATAAACATTACTATTTCAGAAGGAGAATTTATTTCCTTAGTAGGCTCTTCTGGTTGTGGAAAATCAACATTACTTAATATCATTGCAAATTTAGATCAAGAAGATACAGGAGCTATCAAATTTTATAAAGATCATCCAAAAATTGGCTATATGTTTCAAAGTGATTGCCTTTTCCCTTGGCTTACCATTTATGAAAACTGTCTACTGGGTTTAAAAATTCAAAACAAAAATACAAAAGAAAACCAAGACTATGTATTAAAATTACTTAAGAAATACAATTTATATGAATTTAAAGATAAATACCCAAATTGCTTATCTGGAGGAATGAAACAAAGAGTTGTATGAATGTTGTATAGACACAAGGTAATAATTAAGTAAGGAACTTATAACTAAAATATAGAAAGAAGAGGAGTAAATATGTTGTTAGATGGTAACACCAAAAAGGTGATTGATTTATTAGATATGTTTGATAATTTAAAGAATATTGATAAGATTAGACTTGCAATATACCTTTTAGAAAATAAAAACTTTGATATTAATTTTAATATTAAGGATATGATTATTTTACTTAAAGAAATACTTGATAAATTAGATCCAAGTTATAGTAAAACTATTGTTAATTTTGCTAAATATAAGCATTTATTATTCTTATCAGCAAAGTATTTAGAATTAGACATGGAAGAAAAAAAGAAATTTTCTATTGAAATGCTATTTAATATCTATGAAACTGATTTTAAAGATAATACTATAAATAAAGAGATTAATAATCATTTGTATGTATATGATTATTGTTATTCATTATTAAATAGTTAAAGTAAAATCCTAGTAGTCAAATAACTGCTAGGATTTTTTTGAATTTATATCAATAAGTCTGAATCTATCATACAAAATTGTAATTTTAATTTATTTTTCTAACGACAATTTATAACTATTATCTATAAATTTATAAATTTCTTTTATATTAACACTCCCATCAAGTTTGATGGTAATCCAATTATCCTTATTCATATGATAACCTGCAAATACTTTTTTATTGTCAATTATTTCTTTTATATGATCTTTTTGATATCTTAAATCTATAATATCTATTATTTTATCAGAATCAATCCCTAGTTTGTTTTCTTCTAAGACTAATAAAGCACCATACCATTTGTTGTTATCATTATTTCTCCATATAGCATTATTAGGAAATTTCTTCCATAAATATTCTAAATCATCATTATATTTATCTTTTATATATTTAATTACTTCTTTTGCTTGTGAACTTTTAAATACATTGGGATTAGTACAATTTTCTATAATGTCATTAAGTATATTTTCATATTCTTCTTTAATTTGACCTAGAAATTCTCCACTGGAATTTTTTATATCTACAAGTATATACTCCTCATCTGTTGATAAATCTATAACCTTTGATATTTGTTTTTCTTTCGATATTTCAATAGCGACCTTAAAATGATTATCATAAATATTATTTTCATAATAATATGAATTTTCTTTTCTGTAAAAACCATATTTTAATAATTTTTCAAAATTTATAAATTTATTTTCAAAGTCGTTTTTTAAATTTCTCATGATTTCAACTCCTATATAAATTAATATTTATATTTTCTATTTAATTATATCAAAAAAAGAACAAATCATAAATACGTTCTGTTCATTAAATTGTGATTTAATTAACTGATTTACCATTAACATATAACTTGTAGCCGTTAAAATTTATATTACTATTATCGGTAACTTCATTATCTAACGAAGTAATATAACTATCTCCAGTTAATTTAATACTTGATGTTTTATCTAACTTCAATGTTAAAGATTGAGCTGTATTATCACCATTAATTATTCCCTCATAATAAGAACTTGATTTCATAGTCATATCTAATGTCGATATAGAATCTATTACAATGTTACCTGTTAATTTTTGATTAGTCATATTAAGTGTTACAACTCCACCATTAGATCCTGAATTTCCCCAAGAGTCTGCTTTTACCCTTAAAAAGTTTCCTGTTGAATCATTATTTATAATAGTATTATTCTCAAGATTAATTGTAGCGGTTGTATTTGTAACGTAAAATGTATCTCCATTATTTGTTGTTATTTTACTATTTGTAGCCGTAAATGATGAGTTACCAGTATCAGCATCTCCTGACATTGATTGATATAAAAATATGTTTTTATATGTTGTAGATAACCCATTTAATTCCGTATTACTATCTGTTAAATCACA
>CAZIDI010000063.1:0-6547 GCA_964537805.1 uncultured Muribaculaceae bacterium
AAAAAGGAGTTCAAAAAGGACTAAAAAAAGGTATGAAAAATCAAGCCATTGAAACGGCTAAGAAAATGTTAATGAAACAAAGGCCAATAGAAGAAATTCAAGATTTTACAGCATTATCTTTAGAAGAAATTAAAAGAATTAAAACGGAAAATTAGAAAAAATCTAATTTTTTTTTATGTAAAAAAAAGGAAATTGCTAATTTACGGTGTATATATAAGAGTAGGAGGTGAGAAATCATATGGATTTTTTCCAAAGATATTTGCAAGGTAAAATAGTTTTAATTATTGCCATTGTTTTTCTATGTATTTCAAATGTTTTTTCTGTTTGTTATTTTTTGAATCGTAGTGAAAAAAAGGAAGAATGCATTTGTGAAGATTGTTCTTTACTGAATGATAATATTGAAAATATAGAAGAAGTAGAAAAAATTAAAGTAGATATTAAAGGATATGTAAAAAAGCCAGGAGTTTATGAACTTGACAGTGGAACGATAGTAAATGACTTAATTAAAAAAGCCGGTGGATTAAAAACTAATGGTACAACCGAAAATATCAATTTAAGTAAAAAATTAAATGATGAAGATATGATTGTTGTTTTATCTAAAACAGAATTAAAAAAACAAAAAACAAGTACTAGTACCACTTCAAATACTTCTGTTACTTCTAGTCAAAGTGAAATAAGTACATCTTCTTCATCATTGGATGCAACTAATAAAAAAGTATCAATTAATACTGCAAGCAAAGAAGAATTAATGACTTTAAATGGAATTGGTGAATCCAAAGCCCTTGCTATTATAGAATACCGTACGAATGCTCCTTTTCAAACTATTGAAGAAGTACAAAATGTTTCTGGTATAGGGGAATCTGTCTATGAAAAAATTAAAGATTTTATTACAATCTAATGTTTTTTACATTGGACTTTTCTTTTTTCTTTGCTTGTATATTTTTATTTTTACTGTGGTTATAAAGTATGAAACAAAAATTCCTGCAGAAACAAAGGAAATTACAGCAAAAATTGTTTCGTATTCCATTGATGGGGATAAATTAAGTATGATTTTAAAAAATGAGGAAAAAATAAGTGCTACCTACTATATAAAAAGTTCTGAAGAAAAAGATACTTTAGAAAATACTTTACGCATTGGAAAGACTTTAAAATTGCAAGGGGAGAAAAAAGAAATAATAGGGATGACAATTCCCAATACTTTTGATTATAAAAAATATTTATATTATGAAAAAATCTATTTTAGTTTTCAAATAACAAAATTAGAAATTGTGGATGAGAATGTTGGGCTTTTAAATTCCATTAAAAATAAAGTAGAAGATAGGATAAAAAAACTGGGGAATGATTCATATTTAAGGGCTTTTATTCTCGGTGATAAAACATTAATTGATAGTGAGCAGTATGAAAATATTATGAAAAATGGGGTAAGCCATTTATTTGCTTTATCTGGTATGCATTTATCACTAATTTATCTTTTATTTGATAAAATTTTAATGAAATGCAAATGGAAAAAACCAATTATTTATTCATTTTTATTACTTTATTTGTTTATTACGGGTTTTTCTGTTTCCTTCTTTCGGGCCATTTTGTTTTTGTTTTTAGTAGATTTAAATAAAAAGTTTGGTTTTTCAATATCGAGTCTTCAATTGCTTTTTATAACAGCTTTTCTTTTACTACTTTTTAATCCTTTTTATATTTATAATGTGGGGTTTTGGTATACTTTTGTTGTTACGTTTTCCTTGTTGTTTTCTAATTCATTTTTAAAACAAAAAAGCAAATGGATGCAGGGGATTTTGGTAAGTATCATTACTTTTCTATTTAGTTTTCCTATTTCAATTTATTTAAATTATGAAATTAATTTGCTTTCTATTTTTAATAACGTTTTATTAGTTCCTTTTATTAGTACATTCGTGTTTCCTTTTGCACTTATTACTTTCCTTTTCCCATTTTTTCTTCCTATTTTTCAATTTTTTGTTTTTCTTTTAGAAAAAATGAATGCCTGTTTTGCAGGATTTGCGATTCCGCTTATTATTGGAAAAATAAATTTGATTGATGTTCTTTTTTACTATGTAGTTTTAGTTTTAACTATAGAATTTCGTTCTAAAAAAATGTTTGGAGTGTTATTCTTACTTGTCTTTTTCTTCTACAATAAAAATTTATTTGTCAATCAATATGAAGTTTATTTTTTAGATGTTGGGCAAGGAGATAGTGCTTTATTTGTTGCACCCCAAAATAAAGAAGTAATCATGATTGATACGGGTGGAAGTGTTACGTATCCTAAAAAAGAGTTTCAAGTTCGAAATAAAGAATTTAATTTGGGAGATAATCTTGTTACTTTTTTAAAAAGTATCCGGGTTAGAAAAATAGATTTATTAATCATTACGCACGGGGACAAAGATCATTTAGGGTATGCAAGTACTATTGGACAAGATATAAAAATAAAACACATTATGCTGAATAAGGGATTGTTAAATGAAGAAGAGAAAAAATTAAAGGAAAGATGGGAACAAGTAGAGGATTACCAAGCCAAGTATTTTGATTTGCAAACCTTTTTTCTTAAGATTTATGACAATGAAAATGATAACAGTATTCTTGCAAAAATCAAAATCTATAATCAAACATTCTTAATGATGGGGGATGCTTCTAGTAAAGTTGAAGAAGATTTTATGAAAAAATATAATGTAACTTCTACCTTTTTAAAACTTGGACATCACGGCTCGAATACTAGTTCTTCGCTTGCTTTTTTAAAAAAAGTACATCCTAAGTATGCGATTATCTCTTCAGGCAGAAATAACCGTTATCATCATCCTTCTAAAGAAACGTTAGAAAAATTAAATCAACTAAAAATACCATTTTATAATACCCAAGAAGTAGGAACCATTGAAATCCAAATAAATGAAAGTTCGTTTCACATAAAAAAAATGCTTGCATAAAATAAAGTACACTATGATAGTGTTGATATAGATGAAGAAGAAAAATTTCTTCTTTTTTCTTGGTAACCTTAAAAAGGAAAGAAAAATGTTGTATAATGTTTTTAGGAGGATTTTTTATGTATTTAATTTATGGCGAAAGTTATCGTTTGATGGAAGAAGAAATCGAAAAAATAATAAATAAAAGTACCAATATCGTAACGATGGATTTAAAAGAATCTACTTTAGAAGAAGTGATACAAGAAGCTACTTATGTATCTATGTTTCAAGAAAAAAAATATCTAATTGTGCGAAATGCTACTTTTTTTGCAAGTGATAAATTGAAAGAAGAAACCCAAGAGTTATTTTTTAAGTATTTGGAAAATCCTGTTTCTTTAACAACGATTATTTTTACCACCTATGAAAAAATTGATGCAAGAAAAAAAGTGTATAAAGAATTTGCTAAAAAATATATGGTGATTTCTGTAAGTGATTTGTCAGTGGGGGATTTAATGGGAAAAGCACGTGACTATTGTTTTAAAAATAAATTTAAAATCGATAATGAAACAAATTCTTATATTTTAAATGCTTGTGGAAATCATTATGATTTGGCTTATAACGAATTAAATAAAATATTTTTGTATTATAGAGAACCCCAAACAATCAATTTAAATGATGTAAAAGAAATTGTTTCCAAAACATTAGTTGATAATCATTTTAAATTTGTAGAGGCAGTTGTAAATAAAGAATATAAACTTGCTTTAAGGTTACTGGATGATTTAATGGTACTTAAAGTTGATCCAATTGCTCTTTTAATGCTTCTTGCACGTGAATATCGCCTTATGTTTAGTACATCAACTTTAATGCGTAGTGGTTTTCTAAAAAAAGATGTAGCAAAACAACTTAGTCTACAAGATTGGCAAATAGAGAAGATTTTAAAAGAAGCTTCCAATTATTATGAAGATGATTTAAAGTACTGTTTAAAAGAACTGGCAACGAAAGATTATAAGATTAAAAGTGGGCAAGGGGATAAATTTTTAGAACTTAAAACTTTTATATTAGAAACAATGTCATAAAAAAAGCCGTTATTTTAAAGCTTCTTTTATTTTGTCTGTATTTTTAAAGTTTAGTTTTGCGATTTCTTCTAGTTTATTAAAATTATATTTTGTAACGATTTCTTTTCCTACTTGATCGACTATGTCATTTGCGCCTTTAGGAATTTCCATACCTAGCGTTTTTCCGAGTTCCTCTATTTTCATTAAAAAAATATAACGACTGATAATACTGGCTGCTGCAACGCTAGCACATTTGCTTTCGGCTTTAGTAGTAAAAGTGATATCGGTTACTTTTTCTGTGGCTTCCATAATATGTTCAAAATATTTTCTTGGATAAACAAATTGATCTACTACTATTTTTTGGTAATTATATTTTTCTTCTTTGTGAGTAATAGAATAGAGTACTTTGTTATGAAGGATGGCTTTAATTTTATTCATATTATACCCCATACTTTGGTATTTATTGTATTCCTCATTACTTAATGTGAAGGTTACATAGGGAATTTTTTTTAATAGTGTAGGAGCAATTTTTTTAATTTTTTCATCTGTCAATTTTTTAGAATCCTTTACTCCTAATTCTTGCATTAGTGCAACTTTTTCTTTATCGACATAAGTAGCCGTAACTACAATAGGTCCAAAATAATCTCCCGTTCCTACTTCATCAGAACCCACAGTTGACATACTATAAAAATAATTTAATTCTTCTTTATACTTTTCTTTTTCTTTCTTAGGAGCATCGATATCAATAGTACGATTATTTAATTTTTTCTCCATATCTACCCAGATATTAGCATCTACATCTGCACTTGTGCCTTGAAACATTGCTTTTCCACTTTCATAAAGTGTAATAATCGTGTCTGCTTCCATTGCTTGAAAAACTGCATAAGGAGGAGTTTTCTCTCTTCTTACATCTTTATAATATTCTGTCATTTTCTTTGCTACATTCTCACTTACTTTAAAAACGATTGTCATAAGTTTCACCTCTTATGAAGTATTGTATCACAAATTTCTTTTATTTTCATTAGATGTGATATATAATAATAGTAATACGTTAGGAGGGATACTATGTTGTGTATTGTCGATGCTATTATTATTTTATTTTTACTTATGGGTGCGGTTTTAGGCTTTAAAAAAGGTGTTATTAAAAGTATTGTTTCATTTGTAGGTACGATTTTAGTTTTGGTGTTGTCTTTTACATTTAAAAATCCATTATCGGTATTTTTATATACATATTTGCCATTTTTTAATGTAGGTATTACGGTTTTAAATATTTTAATTTATGAGGGCCTTGCGTTTTTAATTTTATTTGTTTTATTTTCTTCTATTTTAAGAATTATTATTAAAATATCTGGAATTATAGAAATGTTACTAAAAGCCACCATTATTTTAGGCATTCCTTCAAAAATTTTAGGAGCCATTTTTGGATTTCTAGAAATGTATTTGTTTACGTTTGTTGTTTTATTTATACTTGCCCAATTTAATGTGCAAAATAGTTTAATTACGGAAAGTAAAATGGCTAATGTTATTTTAGGAAAAACACCATTTATCAGTAATGTGTTAAATAATACCTATACAGCTGTAAAAGAAGTAACAGACTTAAATAAAGAATATGGTAAAAAAGGCAATACAGAAGAATTAAATCAAAAGGGTTTAGATATTTTATTAAAATATAAAGTATTAAGTGTAGAAAATGCGAATAAACTATTAGAAAAGAATAAATTAAAAATTAAAGATGCGAATGTAATCGTTTCTAAATATAGAGAGGATAATAAAAATGATTAAATATTTAGAACAAGAAAATTTAAATGATTTAGTAAAGAATGGAGTTCATATTGTTGATTTTTATGCCGATTGGTGTGGGCCTTGTAAAATGCTTGGTAGTGTTTTAGAAACAATGGAGGATGTTAGTATTATTAAAATTAATACCGATACCCATCCTGAACTTGCTCGTGAATTTGGCATAATGAGTATTCCCACAATTGTATTTTTTAAAGATGGGCAACAAATGCGAAAAGAAATTGGTTTTAAACCGAAAGAAGAAATCGAAAGAATACTAAATGAATTATAAAAAGTGGCTATTTAAGTCACTTTTTGTATTAAAGATAAATGAAAACAAGAGGCATATTATTATTTCCTTTCCTTTATAACTTCTTTTGCAGCATTTAAATAAGACCGTGTAAGACCACCAGCCCCTAATTTGATACCCCCAAAATATCTTACAACGGCAATAAAAATATGGTTTAAATTATTCTTCTCAATCAAATTATATATAGGAGTCCCCGCTGTATTGGATGGTTCTTTATCATCACTTTTTTTTACGATACTATCAATTTTATAAGCAAAAGGGATATGCCTTGCTTTTTTATGTTCTTTTTTTAAAGTTTCTAAAATAGAAATTGCTTCTTCTTTGGTATCAATTTCATAATAGAAAGCAATGAATTTTGATTTCTTAATTTCTAATGTATATGTATTTAATAATTCCATATAAAACACCTTGGATGTATTATATCTTATTTTTTTGAAATTTTATAGTATAATGTTTAGCAATTTATACTAAATTTTGAGCAAATGAAAAATTTGGTATAA
>CAZIDI010000064.1:0-6386 GCA_964537805.1 uncultured Muribaculaceae bacterium
TCGCAAATTAGTTTGTTGTAGTGGAGATTTAGCAGATTTAAAATATCGTTCTTGTGATATAGAAGCTTGGAGTCCAAGACAACAAAAGTATTTTGAAGTTTGCTCTTGTTCCAATTTAACGGATGCACAAGCAAGACGTCTTGGCATTCGTTATAAAACAAGTGAGGGGAAAAAGGTCTATGCGCATACTCTAAATAATACAGTCATTGCTCCACCTCGTATGTTGATTGCTTTTTTAGAAAATAATTTACAAGAAGATGGTAGTGTTGTAATTCCGAAAGTTTTACAACCTTATATGGGCGGTAAAGAAAAATTAATTCCTAATAAATAAATTTGATTTAAATAAGTAAAAATGGTGGTTTTATGGTGAAAGATGGATTTGTTAAAGGTTTAATGACACATGCAAAGAAAATGAAAGATGTTTATGAAGCAATAAGATTGCGTGGTATGAATGATGATTTAAATAAAGAACTTCATACTTTATTAAGTGAAGAGGCATTAATCTATAGTTGCATTCCTTTGGAAAATTATTCGGATTATTTAGATTATTTTATAGAAAGATTAGAAATAGATCCCAATGATATTTTATCTTTTGTAACATTGAGTGTTGATTTTTATCCAGAAGTGCGGATTATACAAAAGTTTTTTTATAATCAAGAAAAAGTAAGTATGTTTGCAGATACAGATATAGTTTCAGAAGATGAAAGATGACAATATTTATATAATTATGAATTTTTTACAAATTTACTGATGTATTATTCTTTTTTCTTGAAATCACACAAAGAATATGCTCTTTATTTTAATGCCTCTTATGCGAGTGTTTTGTATCATTTTCCTTATGCAGAAAACATTATTTAAAGGAAAAAATTACGTATAATAAAGAGCAATTACTAAAATTTAGTGGGCTTTCTAATGCCTCCTTGGAAATGGAACAAGAATTTGCATCAGAAATTCAGAGTATTTGTTCCAATTTATTAGAGGATTTAAGTGAAAATCAAAATGAAGTGGATTATTTAAAAGGCCCTTTTACAAAACTAAGTTTATGTATGTACATAGGAGCTTTATATTATTCAATTGATAATGAAGAGTTTGCATATGGGATAGCCTATAGTTATAAAATTAAAGCATTAAATGAAAAACAAAAAGAATTTTTTCAGAAATTGCTTTACTTGTAGAACATAGTTTTAAAAGAAAAAGAGCTTTAAAAAGAAGATAGAAAGGTAATGGAAGTTACTTTTTTCTTTTTCTTTTAATACGTGCTATAATATCTATGCATAAAGGAAGTGGTATACTTGAATTTACCAAATTTAAAAGAAGCCAAAAAAAGGACGGATAAAGAAGTATTAGAAAAACAAGTGCATTATGATTTTCCTAAAGCCTTTTTAAATAAAAAATATTTTTTAAGAACTTATGGGTGTCAAATGAATGTACACGATTCAGAAGAAATCAAGAAGTATTTAGAACTCTTAGGATTTACGGAAACTACTGCTTTAGAAGAAAGTGATTTAGTTGTTTTAAATACTTGTGCCATAAGAGAAAACGCCCACGATAAAGTCTTTGGTTATTTAGGTCGTTGCAAACATTTAAAAAGAAAAAAACCTAATCTTATCATTGCCATTGGAGGATGTATGAGTCAAGAAGAAAATGTTGTCAATGAAATTAAAACGAAACATCCTTATGTGGATATTGTTTTTGGTACGCATAATATTAGTGAACTTCCAAAATTACTTCTTGAAAAGAAAGAATCCCAAAATATTGAAGTTTATAGTATAGAGGGAGATGTTTATGAAAATGTAAAGTATAGTCGAGACTCTAAAATAACCGCTTGGGTAGATATTATGTATGGTTGTGATAAATTTTGTACTTATTGCATTGTACCTTATACAAGAGGAAAAGAACGTAGTAGAAAATTAGAAAATATTATTGAGGAAGTAGAAGAATTAAAAAAGTCTGGCTATAAAGAAGTAACATTGCTTGGTCAAAATGTAAATGCGTATGGTAGAGATTTAAATCTTGGGTATGATTTTAAGGATTTATTAGAAAGCGTTGCGAAAACTAAAATCGAACGTATTCGTTTTGTTACCAGTCATCCTTGGAATTTTACAAGTGAAATGATTGATACAATTGCCAAATACGAGAATATAATGCCTTATATTCATTTGCCACTTCAAAGCGGAAGTGATCGTATTTTGAAATTAATGGGACGTCGTTATACAAAAGATGAATATATTACGTTATTCAAAAAAATTAAAGAAAAAATTCCTAATGTTTCGATTACAACGGATATTATTGTAGGATTTCCTAATGAAACAGAAGAGGATTTTTTAGAAACACTAGATGTTGTCAATATTTGTAAATTTGATTCCGCTTTTACATTTATTTACAGTCCGAGAGAGGGAACACCAGCAAGTCTTATCAAAGATAATGTTACAATAAAGGAGAAAGAAAATCGTTTACAAAGATTAAATGAACTTGTAAATGCATATTCTTTAGAAGTGAATCAACGTCTTTTAAATACAATTGTTCCTGTTCTTATTTTAGGAGAAAATGAAAAAGATAAAACACGCGTTTATGGGTATACTGATACTATGAAACTCGTAAATATTAGTAATGGAACTGATTTCATTGGAAAAATTGTTCCCATTAAAATAACGGATGCTAAAAGTTTTAGTTTAGATGGCGAAATCGTAAAAGAAGGAGAAATGGTTTAATGGAAAAAAAGAAAAAAAGCGAAATTAATATTGATAATGTCAATGAAGTGGTAAGCTTATCAAGTAAAATTTTGCATATTTTATATGTTGCGATGATTATTGCTTGTGTCTTAATTGTTACACTATTAGTAAAAGAATGGGGAATTTTAAAATTTATTTTCGCATTTTTAAAAGTACTTTCTCCTTTATTTATTGGCTTTGTCATTGCCTGGTTATTTAATCCTTTGGTGAAAAAATTAGAAACAAAAGGAGTTCCTAGAATGCCTGGTGCCATTCTTGTTTATGTTGTATTCTTATTTATTATTGTCGTTTTCTTAAGATTTTTAGTACCAACAGTGTATATGCAAGTCAATGAACTTATTCGTAATTTACCCTCTATTTTTAATGAAGTAAAAAGTAGTGTCAATGAATTTTTTATGAAATTTTCTCATATAGAAGGAGTTGACATTGATTCTATTCGTAATAATGTCATGACAACAATGGAAACAAAATTAACCGATTTTACGACTATTTTTCCATCCACTTTACTTGATATTATTGTCAAATTCTTTTCTAGTTTAGTTACAATAGGCTTAGGTTTGTTTATTGGCCTTTATATGTTATTTGACTTTGATTCAATCAGTCGCCATTTCTTAAATTTACTTCCTGAAAGGAAAAGATTTGAAGCTCAAGTACTTCTTAATAAAATAGGAGATGAAGTACGAAAATGTGTAAATGGAACTTTTTTTATCGCCACTATGGTATTTGTTTGTGATTCCATAGGTTTTGCGATTATTGGTTTACAAGTGCCACTTCTTTTTGGTTTATTTTGTGGGCTTACCGATTTAATTCCTTATATTGGGCCTTATATAGGTGGGGCAGTTGCAGTTGTCATAGGATTTAGTCAAAGTACATTTATTGGGGTGATGACTTTGATTATTTGTGTAGTAGTACAGTGCGTTGAAAACTTTATTTTACAACCAGTAGTGATGAGTAAAACAATGAAATTGCATCCTGTAACCATTATGATTGGACTTTTGATTTTTAATAATTTCTTTGGTATAATAGGAATGATTTTGGCAACTCCTTGTATTGCTCTTTTGAAAGTAATATGGGAATTTGTTCAAAATAAATACCAAATACTAAAAACTAATTAATCGTTTTGAGGATAAGATATTCTAAATTCAAGTATTTTAAAGAGAGTCTTGGTAGGTGGAAATAAGACAAAGAAAGGTTTAGAACTTGCTGCTTATCTTAGATTAATCGGGTACGCCCGTTATCCAAATTAAGTAATATAAAGGATGGTACCGCAGAACTTGCTCCTTAGGGTTTGTTTTGTGGTTCTTTTTATTTAGGAGGTGTTATTTTTGAAAGTTATTTTAATTGCTGGTAGTGCTGGTAGTGGCAAAACACATTTAGGAGAAAGAATTGTAGAACTTGCGAAAGAAAAAGGCTTACGGGCGCTACAAACGGAATATAGTAAATATATAAAAATGTATGCAAGTGAAATTCTTGGATATGATGGGTCTCGTGAAAACAAGCCAAGAAAGTTTTTACAAGATACGGGAACTTATATTAGAAAAGAGTTAAAAGATGAAACATTTTTTATAAGAAGAATGTTAGAAGATTTTCGAATTTATGAAGTATATTTTGATATAGTTGTTATTTCTGATGTTCGCCTAATCCGTGAAATAGAAGATTTAATAGAAAGCCCTTATGATGTAACAACAGTGTTAGTAAAAGGGTTGAATGCTCAAATAGGACTTACAGAAGAAGAAAAGAAACATACTACTGAAAATGAATTTAGAAAGTATATAGATTATGATTATGTTGTTGAAAACACTGAAGATGGCATTTTAGAAATGTCAGCAAAGACAATATTGGAGGAAATAAAATGAATTTAAAAGATTTATACATTGATTTTTTTATTAAGAAAGGACATAAACAAATTCCTAGTGCTCCTGTGGTTCCCGAAAACGACCCATCTGTATTATTTAATACGGCGGGGATGCAACCTTTAATTCCTTATTTAATGGGGCAACCACATCCTTACGGAACAAGACTTTGTGATTACCAAAAATGTATTCGTACGAATGACTTAGAGGAAGTAGGAGATACAACACACCATACTTTCTTTGAAATGCTTGGAAATTGGAGTTTAGGGGATTATTTTAAAGAAGAAAGTATTTCTTGGAGTTTTGAATTTTTAACGGAAGTTTTGCATATTCCTAAAGAAAAACTAGCGGTGACTGTTTATGGGGGAAGCGATGCAATTTCTTTTGACCTTGAAAGTTACAACAAATGGAGAAGTTTAGGAATACCAGAAGAAAGAATCAAAAAGACTGTTCAAGATAATTTTTGGATTGCTGGTGAATCTGGACCATGTGGACCAGATACGGAAATATTCTATTGGAGAGATGAAGCAGAAGTACCTAAAGACTTTGATGTAAATGATCCTCGTTGGGTAGAAATATGGAACAATGTCTTTATGCAATATTATAAAGATGAAGATGGTGGTGTTACAGAACTTCCTAAGAAAAATGTAGATACTGGTATGGGTGTTGAAAGAACGACTGCTATTTTAGAGGGTGTTAATGATAATTATGCCTCTAGTATATGGAAAGATGTTATTGATAAGATTTCTAATATTTCAAATTTACCTTATGAAGGAAATGAAAAATCAATGCGTATTATAGCAGACCATTTAAGAACCGCCGTATTTATTAGTGCAGATGATTCCGGTATTAAACCGAGTAATACCGATCAAGGCTATATTTTAAGAAGATTAATTAGAAGAGCCATTCGCCATGCTAGAAAATTAAATATTGAAATTAGTAGTAATTGGGAAAGTGAGATTGCAAAACTGATTATAGAGAAATATAAAAAATACTATAAAGAGTTAGAAACAAATGAAAATGTTGTATTAGAAGTTTTAAAAACTGAAAAAGAAAAATTTAATCGTACTTTGGAAAAAGGGTTAAAAGAATTTGAAAAAGTAACAAAAAATAATCAAGATATTAATGGAAATGATGCCTTTCATTTGTATGATACGTATGGATTCCCTATTGAGTTAACTATGGAACTTGCTAGCGAACGTGGATTAAAAGTAGATGAAGAAGGATTTAAAGAAAAGTTTAAACACCATCAAGAATTATCTAGAACAGCATCTGCGGGGAAGTTTAAAGGTGGTCTTGCTGGCAATGGAGAGATAGAAACAAAATACCATACCGCAACACACTTACTTAACGCGGCGTTAAAAGTAGTGGTAGGTGCAGATGTGCATCAAAAAGGAAGCAATATTACAGCAGAAAGAATGCGTTTTGACTTTTCTTGTGACCATAAACTAACGGATGAAGAAAAACAAAAATGTGAAGAATTGGTAAACGAGTGGATTCAGGAAGGACTTTCCGTAACAGTGGAAGAAATGCCAAAAGAAGAAGCACTTAAAACGGGGGCTGAATGTATGTTTATCGAAAAATATCCCGATATAGTTACTGTCTATTCTATTGGAAATGTCTCTAAAGAATTGTGCGGAGGACCTCACGTTAAAAATACAAGAGAACTTGGAACATTTAAAATTAAAAAAGAGGAAGCAAGTAGTGCAGGGGTAAGAAGAATTAAAGCTGTTTTAATAGAGGAGTAAATTTTTAAGATTTTGCTAATTTTCTTAAAAATGGTGAAATTGGAACTTCAAAA
>CAZIDI010000065.1:0-6379 GCA_964537805.1 uncultured Muribaculaceae bacterium
AGCCTTTACAGAAATTAATTAAATTTTTTATAGAAAATGAAGCAGCAACAAATATTGTTTACATTTTATTTATAACTACAGCAATAATAAGTATGATTTATATTCAAAATTTTACTGATAGAGATTCTTTTAGATTAATTCTTGCATTATTAGTAATATTTTTATTTTTATTTGCCTCAATTATTAAATTAAAATTTAAAGAGGATGTACTTTTAATAACAAATAAAAAACTTATAGACTATAATGATAAATATGGCAAATTTTTAGATGAATATAAAATTTATAAACATAATATTAAGCATAAATTATCTGCTATAAAATCCTATGGAAATAAGAAGGTAAATGCTTTAATTGATGATTTACTAGAAGAAGAAACAAGTTTTAGTGTTAAAAATAATAACTTATACAATGTACCTAATGGGATTAAAGGTATTGTAGCAGAAAAATTATACAATGCTGATTTTAATATCTTAATTGATAATAAAATCAAAAAAGATCCTTTTAAAAATTTATCTCCAAAAGCTTTTCACAGTATTTCGGAAAGTATAGGAATTGCTCTTGATAATGCCATTGAAGCTAGTAGTGAAACGGACAATCCAATTATTACAATGGATTTAAAAGAAAGTAAAGAAGATATTATTATTAAAATTGGAAATAATTTCTGTAATAATATAGATATTGATAAACTGGGAACAAAATATTATTCAACGAAAAATCGTGGGAGTGGATTAGGATTATTTTCTATTATGCAAAATCGCTTGGTAAAAGAAAAAATTAATATCATAAATGATTTCTATTATATTGAATTACAAATAAAAAAAGCACGTTAATTAATACGTGTTTTATAATTATAAAATTTCATCAGGGCAATCGGTTTCATCCCAATTACCTAAAAAAGTAAAAGTTGAAACCCCATTGTTCATCACTTTTGTTAAAGCAGAAAGAACATTTGCAAAAATTGCAGACATTGTAATTTTTCCTCCTTTCCATTGTTTAAATCTATAAAAACATTTAAACCAAATTTATTTCTTATAATATTTGTAATTATGATAAGGGACATGAAATACCTTATAAGTAAAAGGGCAAATACAAATCGTTTCTAATAAAAATAGAAAGCATATAATTTCATAAAAGTTTGCGTTATTAATTGAAATGGAACTTCCTATATAAAATAAGGCTAGAGAAATGGTGATCATTTTATTTGCCATTCTCTTTTTCTTATTAAGTAAAGGTCTTGATGGAGTATCGGATGGTGCCCACAAAAGAAAGGCAATAAGTCCTATACCAAAACATAAATATATAGATTCTATTGGTAAAGTAAAATACTTAATAAGAAGAGGTCCAGCAATATAAACTGTTAAAGTAATAATCCAACAATATATATTTTTAGAAGCGTGCATTCCAAAAGCAAATCCTCTAAGAATGGAATATAAAAGTATAGTTGTAAGTGTTATAGAAAAGGTTTTTAAAAAAATAGATAAAAGTAATACTACACTTGTTTTTGTAATTAAAGAGTAAAGGGATTCTAAAGTATAACGGAAAATATGAATTTGTTTTTCATCACAAGCATTATTTTTAATTAAGTAATTTAAAGAGTGGTTTACGAACGCACTTTTCATACTACATCACCGACCATAAAAATCATAGCACTATTTAAAATTCTTTTTAAACAAAAAGAGTCAACGAAATGTTTTTTAGTCTAAAAAGAAAATAAAAAAGATTGTTAACTATTTGCAAATACAAATGAAACGCATTTTTACATTATTAAGACAAAAACTTCTCAACGCGAACTTTGTCGAGCGTATTTTATTGAAGTATCGCCTTCAATGGTGGTATCGTTAAGATAAGCAGTAAATAGAAGAAGAAAGAGGTGTTGAAATGCGTGGTAAAGTGAAGTGGTTTAACAACGAAAAAGGATACGGCTTTATTGAATGCAATGATTTAGAAGATATCTTTGTGCATTACTCTGCTATATCTAAAGATGGCTACAAAACTTTAAAAGAAGGCGAAATTGTAGACTTTAAACTAATTGAGACTTCTAAAGGACTTCAAGCCGTAGATGTTACTTCTACTGAATTAACTACTGTTTAGTAGTTTTTTTATTTTTTATGTGATATAATCCAAGTAAGGAAGGTGAATTATGGAAATCATTATAAGAGGGGACAAAATAACTGTTACAGATGCAATAAGAGATTATGTAACAGAAAAATTTGAAAAACTTGATAAGTATTTTGAAAATCCGGATGAAATCAAAGCATATGTAAATGTGAAAGTGCATAACTTATCACAAATCATTGAGGTAACCATTCCAACAAGTAAATTTACGCTACGCGCAGAAGAAGGGCACGAAGATTTATATGCAGCAACAGACCTTATGGTAGATAAGTTGGAAAGACAAATCAGAAAGAACAAAACAAGACTAAAAAACAAATTTAAAAATAGTGACTTAATTGATTTAAATTTAAATTTTGAAGTTACAAAAGAAGAAGTAAACGAAAAAGAAATAGTCAAAAGAAAAAATATTGAAATGAAACCAATGGATGAAGAAGAAGCCATTTTACAAGCAGAACTTCTAGACCACGATTTCTTCGTATTTAAAAATATTGATGAAGAATGTGTATCAGTTTTATATAAGAGAAAAGATGGACGTTACGGAATTATAAACGTGAAGTAAAATTCATCTTTTTTTACGATTTCACCGGGAAAAACTTTATGTTTAAAAGGAACTATGCTATAATACTTGCTATGGAAAGGTGATACAAGATGGGATTTTTTAGAAAATTAGTAGATTCAGAATATAAAGAATTAAAAAGATTTGAAGGAATTGCAGATAAGATAGTTGCTCTTGATGAAGAAATGCAAAAACTATCCGATGCAGAATTAAAGGCCAAAACAGAAGAATTTAAAAAAGAATTGGAGCAAGGTACAGAATTAGATGACTTAATTGTTCCTGCTTTTGCTGTTGTTCGTGAAGCCGCAAGCCGTGTGATAGGTGAAAAACCATTCTATGTGCAAATTTTAGGTGGACTTGCTATTCATTTTGGTAATATTGCGGAAATGAAAACTGGTGAAGGAAAAACTTTAACCGAAACAATGCCAACCTACTTAAATGCCTTATCTGGTAAGGGAGTACATATTGTTACCGTAAATGAATTCCTTGCAAAACGTGACTCAGAATGGATGGGAGAAATTTTTAGATTTTTAGGCTTAACAGTGGGACTAAACTTACGTGATTTAACTCCAAAAGAAAAGCAAGAAGCTTATCTTTGCGATGTTTTATATTCTACCAATAATGAAATTGGATTCGATTATTTAAGAGACAATATGGTAGCAAGAAAAGAAGATCGTGTCCAAAGACCTCTTCACTTTTGTATTGTCGATGAAGTAGACTCTATTTTAATTGATGAAGCCAGAACTCCCCTTATTATTTCTGGTGGACAAGCCAATAGTGGAAATTTATATGTCGATGCAGACAATGCAGTCAAAAACTTAAAAAATGAAGAAGATTATACAATTGATGAAAAAGTAAAAAATGTTTCATTAACAGAAGCTGGAAGTAAAAAGATTGAAAAGTTCTTTAAAGTAGCCAATCTATATGATATTAATAATACCAATTTGGTGCATCACGTAAACCAAGCTTTAAAAGCAAATTATGGATTTAAAAAAGATATTGATTACGTTGTAAGTGATGATCAAGTAATTATTGTAGACCAATTTACTGGTCGTTTAATGCAAGGACGCCAATTTAGTGATGGACTTCACCAAGCGATTGAAGCAAAAGAACATGTAACGATAAATGTAGAAACAAAAACAATGGCAACGATTACATTCCAAAATTTATTTAGAATGTATGAAAAATTATCTGGTATGACAGGTACAGCCAAAACAGAAGAAGAAGAATTTAGAAATATTTACAATATGTATGTTATTCAAATTCCAACTAATAAACCGATTGCTCGTGTAGATTTGCCAGACCTTGTGTATGCTACGATGGATGGAAAATACAAAGCCATTGTAAATACAATTAAAGAAATACATTCTACAGGACAACCTATTCTAGTGGGTACTATTAGTGTAGAGGCCAATGAACATTTAAGTAAATTATTAACAAAAGCTGGACTAAAACACGAAGTTTTAAATGCAAAAAACCACGAAAGAGAAGCCGAGATTATTGCGAAAGCGGGTAGTAAAGGTGCCATTACCATTGCAACAAATATGGCAGGTCGTGGAACAGATATTAAATTAACAAAAGAAACCTTAGAACTTGGAGGACTTTATGTAATTGGTACAGAACGTCACGAATCTCGTCGTATTGATAACCAATTGCGTGGTCGTAGTGGTCGTCAAGGAGATGTAGGTACAAGTCAATTTTTCGTATCTTTTGATGATGACTTAATGCGTATGTTTGGAACAGATAGAATTAAACAAGTAGTGCAAAGCCTTGGAATGACGGATGATCAATCCATTCGCTCTAAAGCCATCACCAGAAGTATAGAGACTGCTCAAAAAAAGGTAGAAGGAAACAACTTCGATATGCGTAAAAGTCTACTGGATTACGATAATGTAGTAAATGAACAAAGAACCATTATATATGAAAAACGTAATGAAGTATTAGATAATGAAAATATCCATGAAAGTATTATTGAAATATTTAAAAATACAATAACTACCTTAGTAGAAAATCATATCGAACCAGAAGGCTATTTAACGGATGATGATAAAAGTGAAATCATAGAATTTGTAAATACCAATTATATGAAAAATAAACCAATTGATGTAAAAGAAATTGAAAATAAAAAAGAAGAAGAAATCGAAGAATACCTTGTTGATAAAATCTTAAAAGATTATGAGAAGAAAATTAGTGTAGCGCCAAATTTCCAAGAGTTTGAACGTGCCATTACCCTTCGTATGATTGATTCCTTATGGGTTGACCATATTAGTGCTATGGAACACTTAAAGGAAGGAATTATGTTACGTGGTTATGGTCAAGTAAATCCTTTACAAGCATATACAATGGAAGGATTCGATTTGTTTGAAAATTTATTAAATAGAATTGATGAAAATATTGCTGCATTTTTACTAAAAGCAAATATTGAACAAAATACCGAACGTAAGCAAACGATTGTAGGAATAGCAAATGATGGAAAAGAAAAAGTAAAACAAAAACCAAAAAAAGCAGAGAAAAAAGTAGGACGTAATGACCCTTGCCCATGTGGCTCAGGGAAGAAATATAAGCAATGTTGTGGAAAATAGCGATAAAATAAGGGTTTGCGAGGATTTTGTCCACGTAAAAAATACCAAAAAATAGCCATTTGTCCACATTTTGTCCACGTAAATTCAAAATTGTGGACAAAGTGTGATTATTAAGGCAATCAAATGGCTTTTAGAATTGGAGATGAATTATACGAAAAATTATAAAAAATATATATTTGATTTAGATTACACATTATTAATTCCTGATTGGTCTAAAGAAGACATTTATTTAAAAAAACACATACCTTTAGAGCAACAAGAAGAATTTTTTAAGCAAAAACAATTTATTTTAAACAAATATGAGTTGGAATTTCCAAAATATGATTTTAAAACATTAAGTGCTTTTTTTAAAAGTTATGGTTTTACTGTAAGTGAGGAAGTAATAAATGGTTGGATGATTCATAATGGTGAAACAATAAAAGATGAAGTAGCTGATGGAGTTATAGAATTATTTAATTATTTAAAATCAAATGATAAAGATATAGTAATTCTTACTAGTTGGTTTAGTGGAACTCAAATACAAAGATTAAAACGAGCTGGTTTATATGAATATATAGATCAAATGGTTGCAGGTGAAAATGCAATGAAACCAGATTTAGAATCATTTGAACTAGCAATTGGCAAGACAAACAAAGAAGATTGTATTATGATAGGCGATAGTATTACTAGTGATAAAGCAGGAGCAGAAAATGCTGGAATAGACTTCTATATAGTTGATAAAGAACATAGTATTAGAGATTTATTCCAAATGGTTATTAACGATGGAAATACAATTCATCTGGTAAAGAAGAAATAAGCTAATTTTATTAATATGATATTATTATAAAATAAATAAAATAAACTTATATTAGTGGAGGATGTGGGCAATGTCCACAATTTGTCCACAGTAGATAAATTATTTATAGTAACAATAATAACATAAATAACATAAATACAGATGATACCTTGTACCGGAATTAAAGAAAATAACGATAATACTATAAATAACATAAATAACGATAATATTGGATTTTCAAGTTCATGTGGAAGTGGCAAGAAATACAAACAATGCTGTGGAAAGTAATATAAAACAAGGAAAAACTAGAAATTTAAAAATTAGTATGTTGGTTCGAGTTTTATAACTTGT
>CAZIDI010000066.1:0-6055 GCA_964537805.1 uncultured Muribaculaceae bacterium
AGAGAACTTGCAAAAGAACATAAGCCAAAGGAGCAACAAGTACAACAGCTTCTCAAGTAAACAAGAATGCTCCTTCTAAAATAGAGATTAAACCAAATGTTTATAGTTGGAGAAATATAACAGTAGGAAATGCTTTTAATACAAGTTTCAATTATAAAAGAGAAATGGATTCTCATATGATAAAGAATACCGAGTGGGGAACTGTTGCTTATTTACAACATAGCATTTATGGAAGTGCAGGTAATGTTAGAATCAATAACAATAGTGCATATATTACAGGATATGATGCAGTAAATGAACCAACGGCAGGCCATAATGTTTATAATCAGTACGAAAGCACAAAATTTGGAGTTGATGGAACCAATACAGTCAATTATAAAAATCCATCTAGTCAAGTTGCCAGTACAACAGGAAATTATACAGGAATCTATGATATGAGTGGAGGAGCTTGGGAATATGTGATGGGAGTAATGGGAAATACTAGCGCAGGATCAAGTGGACTTGGAACTGATATTGATGAAAAATATTATGATAGTTACAATGCAAATTCAACTGAAAATGTTTTTAAATATCGAATTTTAGGAGACGCAACAGCAGAGTTGGGCCATTTGGAAGTAATAGTCAAGCAAGACAAATAGGTTCTTGGTATAGTGATGAAAGTTGGTTTGTTGGTTCTGCATACCCATGGTTTGGACGAGGTGGTTATTACGTTTATGGATATGTCGCAGGAATCTTTTTTTCAACCACTATCCTGGTATTACATACACTCATAGTAGTTTTCGTATTGTCCTTGCAGTATAATCTATATCTTTTAATTGAAAAAAAGATAGAATTATTTTATAATGAAACTAGCAAAGGTGATGAAATGAAAAAGTTAGAGCAAAGTTTTCAAAAAATAATTTATATAGAAATGGTTTATGCCGTTATTTATGCTATTATAGGACTTATTATTGCTATAAATAGCGAAATGACAAACAAAGCAGTGGGACTACTTATGGGGACATTTTTGCTAGTAGCAGGAATACTCAATTTGTTTTCCTTTATAGATAAGAGTAAAATTAAATTATTTCATTACAACTTTTTATTTGGCATTTTAAACATTTTACTTGGATTATTTGTGATGTTTAATCCATTATCAATCTTAAACTTTTTAAACATTACTTTAGGAATTTGGCTAGTTGTCGAAAGTATTAATAAAATTGTCTATTTTGTTTATCTTAAAAAGGTAGAGGAAGAAAGCAGTAAAATAGTACTAGCTTCCGCAATTCTTTTCTTAATCTTAGGCATTATGATTATCGTAAATCCATTTAGAAGTATTGTGATAACAAGAACAGTTGGAATTTTCATTATTTTATGTAACGTTCTAAATCTAAATGATTTGGTTTTATTAAAAAGAAGAAGTAAAAATTTCTTAAAACTTTTTAAGTAAAATGGGACAAATTGTCCCACTTTTTATTTGCCATTTTCCTATTCATTGGTTATACTATATATAGAATAAGAAGGTGCTTGGTATGGCGTGTATTAAAGACATCTATGCAAGAGAAATACTAGATTCTAGAGGGAACCCCACTATTGAAGTAGAAATGACTTTAGATAATAATATGAGCGTTACTGCCTCTGTACCTAGTGGAGCATCGACGGGTAGTAGAGAAGCCTTAGAGCTTAGAGACCACGATGCTACAAGATACCACGGAAAAGGAGTCTTGGCAGCCATTATCAATGTTAACCAAATTATAAAACCCAAAATTATTGGAATGGAATTAGACCAAGCCAAAATAGATCATTTGTTAATAGAACTAGATGGAACCTCAAATAAAAGTAGATTAGGAGCCAATGCTATTTTAGGAGTTTCTCTAGCCACAATAAAAGCCTTAGCTAAAGCAAATGGAAAAGAACTTTATGAATATTTGTCAAATGGCAAAGTGTCATTGCCTATTCCTTTTATTAATATCATCAATGGTGGAGTACATACCGATAATAATTTAGATATTCAAGAATTTATGATTGTCCCTATGCAAAAAGGATTTAAAGGAAAAATACGTTGTGCTTCCGAAGTTTTCCATACTTTAAAAAATATATTAAAAAAAGAAAATTTAAATACGGCGGTTGGAGATGAAGGTGGATTTTCACCAGACTTTAAATACAACAGTATTGCCCTTGATTATATTATGGCTGCTATTCAAAAAAGTGGTTATATACCAGGAAAAGATGTATTTATCGCTCTTGATATTGCAGCAAGTGAAATGTATGATAAAGAAACCGATTTATACTTTTTAGATGGTAAGAATATTACGAAAGAAGAATTAACAAAATACTATCTTGCTTTAGTAAAAAGATATCCAATTATTAGTATAGAAGACCCTTACTACGAAGATGATTTCGAAAGCCTAACCAAATTAACAAAATTGATTGGAAAAAAAGTAATGCTAGTGGGAGATGACTATTTTGTAACCAATGCCAAATACTTAAATTATGGAATAGAAAACAAAAGCGGAAATGCAATACTTTTAAAGGCAAATCAAATAGGAACAATTTCCGAAATGATTAAAACCATCTCTATTGCTAAAAAGAACAATTACAAAACCATTATTTCTCATCGAAGCGGAGAGACTTTAGATACCTTTATCGCAGATTTTGCAGTAGGCTTAAACTTATATTTTATTAAAAGTGGTTCTATGTCAAGAGGAGAAAGACTTGCCAAATATAATCGTTTATTAAAAATAGAAGAAGATTTAAAAAGAAGAAAAAAATAGTGTTGCACAAATATTTAATTCTATGTCATCTAAAGAAAGAAAACAAAATATGAATATGGTGTCTCAATGTGAATTACTTGATTTTAAAATGTATTCATTAAGAGATGTTTTATGGTTTAAACAAGGACATTTAAAAATGAAATTGCCAGAGGGAGTAGATTTGCCTACTGGATTTGTTCAAGGAAAAGGCATTAGAAAATTAAGAAAAATGAAAAAACAAAAAAAAGGAAATTAAAAAAGATACTGAAATCATTGCCTAAAATTCAATGATTTTTTTAATTTATAATAATATCTAAAAACAATCAAAAATTGCACATTTTTTACAAATAAAAAAGGAAATCTCCAATTTACGTTGAAAATATATAAGTGAAGGGAGGTTTGCTATGAAAACATTATCAAATGAAGAAATGTACCATATTTCTGGTGGATGTTACATTATTATTAAAAATATGTATACCATTATAAAAACATTTCTTTACCAATTAAAACATCATTTTTAAGATTTGTTTTTCTTACATGTTTTTGTTATAATACTCAATAGGTGAAACATATGAAAAAAAATAAAACACAAAAATATGTAACAGAAGAACAAATGGAAATTAAAAAATTCTTTTTTGTATTATTAGGGTTAATTATTATTATTGTAGGAGTATATTTCTTTACAAGAGCATTTGTAACAAAAGATTTACATAAAACAACGAATGATATTAACTATACAGCAGGAGAAGTGAGTTCTGATGTTGTTATTGTTGGAACAATGTTGAATCGCTCTGAAAAAGAATATTATGTCCTTGCTTTTGGAAGTGAAGATGTAAATGCAACATACTATAATACAATAGTAGCAAAATATGGCGATGAAAAGAATGCCATAAAAGTCTACTATTTAGATTTAGATAACTCTTTAAATAAAGAGTATGTAGCAAGCGATAATACTGCAAGTACATCTTTTACCACCATAAAAGAATTAAAACTAGGGAAATTAACTCTTATGAAAGTAAAAGAAGGCAAAGTTACGAAGTTTATTACTAATGAAGATGAAATCAAAAAAGAATTTGGAATAGTCTAAAAGTAAGTCTAAAATTAGATTTACTTTTTTTCTGTCAATTTTTGTTTAAAAGAAAAATCTTTTATTTTCATTTACTCAAAAATATGCTACTATTATTTATAGTAGAGGGTGATAAAATGAATGACTTAAAAGAAACAACAAGAGGATTCAATTTAAAAGAAGTCATTTTGATTATCATCGCCACCGCAATAATTACCAGTATGACAACAGGAGTCATTTTATATAATCAAAATAAATTAACGAAAAATATTACATACCAAGATTTAAGCCAAGATACGGCTTTAAAAGAATTTTTAACTGTATATGCTTCTCTAATTGATGAATATTATGAAGATGTCGATAAAACGGCGATGTTAGAAAGTGCGATTGGTGCAATGTTGAATTATTTAGGAGAAGACTATTCTACCTATATGAATAAAGAAGAAACTGATGCTTTAGCCAAAAGACTTATTGGAGAATACAAAGGAATTGGCATTACCATTAATAATGAAAACACGATTGTGGAATTTATTGAAGGAGGATCTGCTGAAGAAGCAGGACTACAAGTAGGAGATAAAATTATTGCAATTAATGGGAATGTTTTAAGTGCAGATGAAGATAATCAAATTACCGATTATATAGAAAAAGCAAATGTAGGAGATAAACTTACCATTTCCGTAACAAGAGAAAATGCCACTTTAAATTTTGAAGTTGTTGTAAAAAAACTATTAATTCCCGCTATTCAATATAAACTATTAGAAAATAACATTGGCTATTTAGGAATTTCAACTTTTTCAAATACGCTAAGCACACAAGTAAAGAATGCTTTAAGCAATCTAGAAAGTACAGGGATGAACTCTTTAATTATTGATTTACGTAATAATACAGGAGGGTACTTATCTGCAGCCAAAGATGTAGCGAGCCAATTCCTAGAAAAAGGACGTACAATTTACTCTTTAGAAGAAAAAGAAGGCACAAAAGAATACAAAGATGAAACAGAGGAAAAAAGAGATTATAAAATTGTTGTTTTATTTAATGAAGAAAGCGCCTCTGCATCCGAAGTTTTAATCGCCGCATTAAAGGAAAGTTATGGAGCCATTACAGTTGGTACAAAAAGCTATGGAAAAGGGAAAGTACAACAAACACATTCACTAGAAGATGGAAGTATGGTGAAATACACCTCTGCTAAATGGTTAACGCCAAGTAAAGTTTGCATAGATGGTGAGGGAATTACTCCAGATTATGTTGTGGAAGTAGACAAAACTAATTTAGAAGTGGATAACCAATTAGAACGTGCAATAGAACTAGCAAAGTAAGAGACTGTAAAGTCTTTTTTCAAATGTTTGTATTTTATTTAAAATTTTTGTATAATGTCTCTTGAAAGAGAGAGAATTATGGACAATATAAAAGTAGGAGATAATCTTACTATACATTGTTATAAACATAATGGTATTCTCCATAGAGTTTGCGAAAATGCAATTATATTAGAAATAACAGAAGATTATCTGGTCTGTGCGAATGACAAGACCAAAATTACCGAAAGTGATGGAAGAAGTTACAATACCAATGAAATTGCCATTTTAATTTTTTATAAAAAGAATTGGTATAATATCATTGCCCAGTTAAAAGAACAGGGTTTGTTTTATTATTGTAATATTGCTTCCCCATATGTCATAGATAATAATATCATTAAATATATTGACTATGATTTGGATTTAAGAGTATTTCCGGATGGAGGATTTCGTATCTTAGATAGAAACGAATACAAATACCATAAGCGTATAATGCACTATAGTAATGATTTAGATGTAATCCTAAAAAGTGAATTGCAAAAACTGATTTCCTTAAAAAAAGAGGAAAAAAGTCCTTTTGACAAGAAAAAGATTGAAGAGTACTATAAAAAATATGTCAATTTACAAAAAAATGCTAAAAATTAGCATTTTTCTATTGCATTAACATAAAATATAGAGTAAAATGTAAAAAGTGCTGAGGGCAAAAATCAGTACTAAACATACCAAAAAACCTACATTTTACAAGTAAAAATGTAAATTGTCGAAAAAATGCAAAAAAGTGTTGACATTGAAAAAAGGTTTTGGTATATTACTAGTGCGCGAACAAAAAAAGCGCAAGAGAATGATCTTTGAAAACTAAGTAAAAAAGTCAATTTTGAGTAGCTAGATTAAACGAATGTAATAAGATTGAATAAATCTTTTTATTGAGAGTTTGATCCTGGCTCAGGATGAACGCTGGCGGCATG
>CAZIDI010000067.1:0-5974 GCA_964537805.1 uncultured Muribaculaceae bacterium
GCGAGCGTTATCTACATTTGATAACACTTACATTTATATCATACACAATATTGTGCTTAAATACAACTTTTAAGATTAAATTTTCACAATTTCTTCCACATATCCATAAAGTGCATCTTGATAATAATCTAACTCATTATATATTTCTTTTGCTTTTTTAGATACTTCTGTAATGCGTATGCACTTATGCTCATTTTCTTTTACAAGGGGAATTACATTTCTCTTTTTAGATTGTACAGAAACATAAAATTGATGAGGAGCTTCATTTGTAGAAATAACTTTTTTGGCGCTATTAAATTTTTTCCAAAAAACAAAGTGCTTTTGAAAAATATTGATAAAGTCACTTTCTTTTTTTATATACAAATCTTCTAAAGTAATAAAGTTTTGGTAGATAGATTCTTTTACGATTTCTGCAACAAACTGCATTACATACTTATCTTTATTGCCTTGTAATTCTTTTGCATATACAAAAACCATTTGTACAAACTTTTCACATATTTCTTTTGTTTTAAATCCTAATTCTTTATGGCCATCTTCATTTGTAAGAACAACAATATCTTCATAAACTTCTTTAATTTCTTCTAAAGAATGGGTATGTAGCCATACAAAGCAAGTATGTAAAACTCCATCTAATCTATCTGTACATAACTTAGGAGAATGATTTTCTAAAATAGGATAGCCACTTAAATCTTGTAAAGCATCTAAACTTATACCATCTTCCTCTAAATACTTAGAAGTATTTTATCTTTTTTAATAATATCTTTAATATCTTTTTCAGAAGATTCTTGTTTTAAGGCATCCCCAAGAGCATAAACAATAGCGTGAGCAAAACAAGGAGTTCCAACATCGTGTAAAAGGGCAACAATAGTTTCTTTCTTATTATGAGTAAAATGCCAAGTCATCTGGGCAACTACTAAACTATGAAAATACCTTAAGTAAAAGAACAGAGGACTATACAAAGAAGTATAATCACATCCACAAAATTGACTTACATATTTTATTCTTTTCATTGTAGAAGTTTTTAAATATTTATTTAAAAACAAAGGTTCTTCTTTATCTATAAAAAGTTTTATGTATTCTTCCATAACCATCACTTCTAAAAATATACCAAAAAATAGTAAAGAATAAAAGGCCTAAGTTCTTTTCTTTTTTCATTTAATATGCTATATTTGATATAGAAAAATATAAAGAGGCGTATATACGTAGTGGGTGGTAAAATATGGCAAAAAAAGTCTTAAAAACAATTGGAAAAGTATTTTCTTTTATTGGAGTTTTTCTTCTTATCTTAGTGGTAACTCTTTATTTAACAGTGCAATTATTTGTAAATGGTCCTTCTAATAAAGCTAGAGAACTTTTTGTTACAACCATTTTAGAAACAGGACAATTAAAGTTTTTAGCTTCTTTAGTTTTAAATGAAAATGAAATTAATGAAATTGTATCTAAAAATTCCTTGAAAGACTTAGATAGTGAAGTAGATACAGAATTAATTGACATTCCTGTTGGAAATTTTGAAAGTAAAGAATTGGTAGAAGTTCACGATATAGTAGGAAATAACTTTGCTGGAAAAATGATGATTGTAAATGATCCATCTAAAGTAAGCATTGCAACAACCTATCCTTGGAAAGAATATGGGGAAGAACTAGATAAATTAGTGACTAAAAATAATGCCATTGCTGGAATTAATGGTGGACTTTACAAATCAGATGCTAATAAAGGAGGAAGACCTTTAGGAATTACCGTAAGTAATGGTGAAATTCAAGATATTTCTTTAGGGTATACGGGTCTTTACTTAATTGGTTTTGATACGGATAATATTTTAAGAATTATAAGTATTGATGGGAAAAATAAAAGCCAAGTAGAACAAATCGTAAAAGAGGAACATATAAGAGATGCCATTGCTTTTCAAGAGGAAGCAAGTGACAAAAACAATCACTTCGTAAAATTAATTGTAAATGGTGAAAAAAGAGAATTAAATGGTCTTGGTAGTGGAGCAAACCCAAGAACGGCGATTGGCCAAAGAAAAGATGGAGCAGTGCTTTTCTTAGTCACGGATGGACGAGGTAAAAACGGACATTTAGGAGCAACTGCTAGTGATTTAATTGAGATTATGGAAGAGTATGGTGCTATTAACGCGGCCAACTTAGATGGAGGAAGTTCTTCTACGATGTATTATAAAGATAGTTACTTAATGACCAGTGTAACTTTCTATTACTCTAATTCTTCCTGGCGCCTTCCAACTGCCTTCATTGTAAAGGAGGAAAATTAATATGCCAAAGAAAAAATCTTTATTTAAAAAAAGCTTACTTATTTATACGATTGTTTTATTAATTTTAAGTTGTGTTTTTCTAATTTTTGTATATGGAAATTTAAAAAAATATGAAAACAATTTATTAGAACCAATGCTTTTAAATACCATTCATAACCTTGATAAAAAAGAATTACAATCTTACTTAGAACAAGCAAATCAAAATACGAATTTGTTATCTACTTATGAAGAAATGGTCAAAAGAGAAGACTACCAATTTGTAAATACAAGTGAAAATAATTATGATGCGTACTTAGATGGAAGAGTCGTATTTACAATCAAATTAAATTCACTTGGAGAAGCTAGTTGTTTAGGACTTTTACAATATGAAAAATTTGAAGTCGTTGAAATCCTTCCACATTTAGAAAATGGTCTTATTTATTATAGCGTAAAAATACCAAGTAATTTTAAATTACTTGTAGATGGCAATGTTTATGAAGACTATACAATGGAAGAAGAACTACCCAATTTAGATTTTATGTATTATAACGATTCTATGCCAAAAATGGTAACTTATGAAATTAAAAATTTAGAGCATTCTGCTACAATAGAAGCCGAAAACTTTAAAGGAGAAAAAGTAGAGTTAAAACAGGATGGCGTACATTACTCTTATGAAGATACATTAAAACTAAATACCTTAGAAGAAGCAAAACTTTTTATCGGAGATATAGATATTGAAACCATTGCTAAAAATTGGAGTTTATTCTTAAGCCAAGATTTAAGCGGAGGAAATTATGGTTTCCAAACTTTTAAAAAGTATTTAGTCGAAGGAACCGATATATATAAACAAGCTTATGACTGGGCACACAACATTGATATTACATTCACAAGCCGTCATACTTTAAAAAATCCTCCCTTTGCCAATGAACGCATTGAAAACTTTATCATTTATGGAGAAGAGGCTTTCTCTTGTGAAGTTTATTTAGAAAAAAATATGGTGGTAAAAGGTGCCAACCAAACCGATGTTATGCACGACACCTTATCTTTTATTAAAGTAAATGGAGAATGGAAACTAATGAATATTAAAGGAATAAAGGATGGAGAAAACCTAAATGAATAAAGAAGCAGTTCTCTTAATTCCCGTTTATAACCCAGATGAAAAAATAATGGATGCTTTTGTAAATGACTTAGAAAAAGAATTTCAAAACATTGTCTTTGTAAACGATGGATGTGGAAAAAATCACGATAAATACTTTGAAAGGCTAGCAAAACTACATCCCGTAATCAAACACTATAAAAACTATGGAAAAGGAAGAGGAATTAAGAATGGGTTAAACTATATCTTAAACCAATACCCAGATTGTAAAGCCATTATTACAGCAGATTGTGATGGACAACATAGCATTAAAGATATTAAAAAAATGTATAAAGCAACTTTAAAAAATCCTCAAGCCTTAATATTAGGAGCAAGAGATTTTAATAATGAAAAAGTTCCTTTTAAATCTCGCTACGGGAATAAGATTACTAGAAATGTATTTAAAATTTTTGTAGGACTTACCATCACTGATACCCAAACGGGTTTAAGAGCAATGAGTAGAAGAGTTGCTGAAAAGTTTTTAACAACAAGTGGAGAAAGATACGAATACGAAACGAATGTATTAATTACTTGTAAAAATGAAGAGATTCCCATTGTAGAAGTGCCTATTGAAACTATCTATATTGAAGAAAATCGTACCAGTCATTTTAATCCCATTAAAGATTCTATTTTAATTTACAAACTATTTATTAAATACATTGTAGTGGCATTAAGTAGTTTCTTTATTGATATTATATTGTTTTCGTTGTTCTTAAAAATGTATAACCACTTTGCAGTTTTAAAACCAATTATTTTGGCAACAATTACCGCAAGATTGCTTTCTTCTATTTATAATTTCTTTGTTAATGCTAAGATGGTATTTAAAAAACAAAACAAAACTTCTATTATCAAATATTTTATTTTAGTCTTTGTACAAATGTGGGTTTCTGCATTTGCAGTATCTTGGATTTGTAAACTTATTCCAATAAATCCAGTAGTGTTAAAAATTATAGTAGATACATTCATTTTTGTTATTAATTTCATTATTCAAAGAGAATTTATATTTAAAAAGAAAGATTGAACTTTCTTTTTTTATAAGAGCTTAAGAAACAATTGCTAATAGTAGATTTATTTAAGGGGTTTATACATATCTACTCTAACCGGTAATTGTCTTGCTTTGCTAGCCGTTTCCTCATTAAATAATGATATTGCTTCTATTCCAAATGATTGTGCAATAAAGTCAATAGTTTTGCAAGTCAAGTTGGCACTACCATTTTCAATAGTGCTAATGTAAGCCATTTTAAATTTTGTTATATTTGCATATTCCTCTTGTGTTAATCCTAATTGATATCTATACCATTTCGTATTTAGCCCTACTAATTCCATAGAAGTCATATTGTACCTCCTACCTATTTATAATATGAGTTAATAAACTAAAACTTATTTATATATAAATTATAAAAATAAATAAAAAATAATTTAATTCCATTAAACATTGTTAATATATAACCTATTAATATATATTATAATAAAACAAAATTTATGATATCATGAAAGCAATATTAAAGGAGTGGAAGTATGGAAAATAAATTTTGCAACTAAAAACCAAAATGATGGAGATTCCAAAACTGAAGTTAAAGAGTTAACAGAATATGAAAAAATGCTGCTTAGTATTGCAAGTTTAATGAAAGAGGGATTAGTATTTGACACGGGAGATTATATTAAAGGAGAAATTCCAGCTGGTGAATATGCATTTGTTAAATTTGGTGGTAGTGGGTCCTAATTATTGTGAAAAAGATGCTAGTGAAACTATTATTGATAATGAAAATTTTGATAGTTTTGGATATGTTAAAGTTCATTCAGCTGGAAACTTAACAACTAGTGGGGCTCTAATTAGTATTTCAGCATTTGATAAATTAGGCGTAAGTGGTGCAAAAGAAATTTATGAAAAATTAAATGGCCAAGTAGACTATAATCAAAGTGGCTATTATAAAGTTGATGTAGACATTCCATTTGGAAAATACGTTGTTGAAAGTATAAATCAAGGATACTATGCAATTATGTCTGGCCCTGTAGGAAAAAGTAATATTGTTAATAATGATAATTTTAGTGGTAAAGCAACTATAAATCTTAAAAATGGATAGTATCTAAAATTAAGTAGAGCACAAATTGTACAATAATTTAATAACTTGTAAGCCTTGTGCTTTTTTTTTATTTTGTGTTATACTAAATTCAATTTTACGAGGAGGTTTATACTATGTTTACCAATTTAAAAGAAAAAATAAAAAATAATCAATATGAGCGTGAAAGAAAACATTGGATGCATCATTTTATTTCAGATCTTGGAACCATCCAAGAAGAGAAAGATAAATTCATTTGTTATGTAAATCAAAAAGCATTTGAAGGATATCGTAAAAAGAAAGGTTATTTAGTAAGTTGTGATGGTTTTCTTATCAACAATGAAAAAATAAAATCAAAAGTAGAATACTATCAGCTAAATAAACCTGTATATTATATTTTTGATGGAATTTTACTTGATTTTGTAAATTTTTCAGCTATGTTTAACAGCGTTTTAATTTTTAAAAATTGTACTATTAATACTAGATTCCATATTTATTCTGAGGGTAAAGTGATTTTAGAAAATAATACATATA
>CAZIDI010000068.1:0-5879 GCA_964537805.1 uncultured Muribaculaceae bacterium
CCCACCAGTTGGTGTAAAAAATCTAATTTTTCTTCCCACCAAAAGATGTAGAGCCAAAATTTTTATGTTTGTTATTATAACATATTTTCTTATACAAAAAGAGATAAATTACTTATCTCTTAATACAGCATTACATTCACTTTCTACCTTTTTTATAATGGCATTAAAGATTTCCATAACTTCATTTTCTTCCAAAGTACGTGTATTATCTTTAAATACCAACTTATAAGCAATTGACTTTTTACCCTCTTCAATATTTGGATACAAATCAAATACTTCTACAGTATCTAGTATTCTCTTGCCTTCTTTTTTAATCAAATTTCTTATCGTTTCACTATCAATAGAGTTATCAACAATAAAAGCAACATCTTTTATAATTTCTGGGTACTTACTTGCTTCTTTGTATTTAATTGGCTTAACACTTGCATTGTATAATGCTTTCATAGATAATTCACAGACATAAATTTCTTCCTTTTTTATATTGGGATGTATTCTTCCAATAATTCCTATTTTTTCTCTATCCAAATAGATACTTGCACTAATACCAGGATGTAAACTATCTACTTCTTCTTTTGCAAAAGAATATCTATTTTTAAATCCTAAATAGTTAAATAAGTTTTCAACAATGCCTTTTAGTAAGTAAAAATCTACTTTTACAGTCGTATTTTGCCATTCATTAACGATATAATTTCCTTTCATCAAAATAGCAACTTTGGTAGTTTCCTCCATTGTACTATCATACGTTTTCGAAATTTCATAAAGTAAAACATCTTTTACATTTCTCTTTTTATTGTATTCATAAGTATTTAATAAAGAAGGTAAAATACTTGTACGAATCACACTTTTATCTGCACTCATTGCATTAGGAAGTTTTATTTGTTCGCGTTCATCAAACCTAAAAATACTTGCCATTTCTGGACTTATTAAAGTATACGTTTTACATTCATTTAAACCAAGGCATCTTAAACGTTTACTAATACTTTTGCGAATTTTAACATCTCCAATATATTCTCCTCGGCGTGTTTCTCCAACTGGTAAAGTAGAAACTAAGTTATGATATCCATATAGTCTACCAATTTCTTCTGCAATATCATTTACATTGGCATCAATATCTAATCTTCTACTAGGAATTGTAACGGTAAAGACATTTTGATTCAAAGTGTAAGGAAAACCTAAACGATTTAATTCTACTTCCATATCTTTTGTATCGATTACAATACCAAGCATTTTATTAACATCTTCTGCTTTAAAGGTAACTACTTTTGGTTCTTTATCCACAACATCGTGAGATACTATATCAGAAAGTATAGTAGCTCCCGCATATTTTTCTAATAGATGACAAGCCCTCTTCATCGCCATTTCAGTATATTCGTAACTTAAGCCTTTACCATAACGAATACTGGCTTCACTTTTTAAATTCAAATGCCCTGCCGTATTTCTTATACTTACTGCATCAAAAATAGCACTTTCAATTAAAATAGTTTTTGTGGATTCATCAACATCAGTATTTAATCCACCCATAACTCCTGCAATGCAAACAGGACGTGTACCATCTGTAATGACAATATCGCTTGATTTTAATATTCGGTCTTTATTATCTAATGTCGTAATCGGTTCATTTTCTTTGGCATCACGAACGACAACACTATCTCCTAATTTATCTTTGTCAAAAAAGTGAAGAGGTTGCCCAAATTCAAGCATAACATAGTTAGAAATATCTACTACATTGTTAATGGGACGCATTCCAGCACTGGTAAGTCTTTTCTTTATAAAATCAGGTGATTCTCCTATTTTGATGTTCGTAACCATCTTAGCTAAATAAAATGGACATTTTTCGGTTTCCACTTTTAAAGTAAAATGATTTTTAATAGAATCCTTATCTTCTTTAAAATCCAATTCTGGTAAGGTAACTTTCTTATTTAGAATAGAAGCAATCTCATAAGCGAATCCAATATGATAATAGCAATCATTATTTCTATGTTTGTGAATATCTAATTCATATAAAGTATCATCGTATCCTAAATATTTTAAAGCATCTACCCCCACGGGAGCATTACTATCTAATTCGTGAATTCCTTTTGCGTAATTTTCTTCTGTTTTTTCTTCTAACCCAAGTTCAAATAAGGCGCAAATCATTCCGTTTGATTCTACTCCTCTTATTTTGCTTGCCTTGATTTCAAAATCTCCAGGTAATATAGCTCCAGGTAAGGCAACTATTACTTTTAAGCCCTTACGAACATTAGGAGCCCCACAAACAATTTGGGTTTCTTCCTCATTCCCAATACAAACCTTACAAACGTGTAAATGGTCAGAATCAGGATGCATCTCACACTCTACTATTTCTCCAATCACTAAATGATCTATATGATTGGTAATTACTTTTTCTACATTAATTCCGGCTTTGGTAATTTTGACTGCTAATTCTTTTAAATCTTCGTCTTTAATATCAACAAAGTCACTTACCCACTCTAAACTAATCATCGCTTTTCTCCTCTCTATCAAACGTACTTACTTCTCTTAAATTCGTTTGATAAAATGTTCGAATATCATTGATACCATACTTAAGCATTGCTAGTCTTTCTGCTCCAAATCCAAAAGCAAAACCACTCCAAATACTAGGATCATATCCACAATTACGTAAAACGTTTGGATGCACAATTCCTGCTCCACTTACCGTAATCCATCCACTGTTTTTACATAAACTACAACCTTTTCCTTTACAAACAAAACAACTAATATCAGTTTCTACGGAAGGCTCGGTAAATTGATAATAACTAGGTCTAAATCTGGTTTCACAAGAAGGACCAAATAATTTTTTAAATACCATATCAAATGTTCCTTTTAAATCAGATAAACTTACATTTTTATCGACAAGTAAACCTTCTATTTGCATAAATTGATGAGAATGAGTTGCATCATCATCATCTCTTCGATACGTTTTTCCAGGGCAAATCATTCGAATTGGAGTATCTCCACCCGCCGCAATCATTGTTCTTGCTTGTACGGGAGAAGTTTGACTACGTAAAAGAATTTCTTCATCTTTTAAATAAAAAGTATCTTGTGCATCTCTTGCCGGATGCCCTTTTGGAATATTTAAAAGTTCAAAATTATATTTATCTTCTTCTATTTCTGGACCATCTACAACATCATACCCCATAGACATAAATACATCTTCTACTTCTTCAATAATTTTTTCTAGTATATTGGGAGAACCAACTGGTATTTTTGTACTAGGAAGAGTTATGTCTATTTGCTCTTTTGCTAACTTTTCCCTAATTTCCGCCTCTTCGTAGTATTTTGTCTTAGCATCAATTTGCGTTGTAATTTCTGTCTTTAAATCATTCAAAATTTTCCCAAATTCTCTTTTCTCTTCATTATCTAATTCTTTTAGATGCATTGTAAGTTCACTTATTGGACCTTTTTTTCCTAAATAAGTAACTCTAAGTTCATTTACTTCTTTTAAATTAGTCGCCTTAGCAATATTTTCTAGGGCTTCACTTTTTAATTGTTCTACCTTTTCTTTCATTCTATTTTCTCCTTTAATCCATTAAAAAATCCCTCACAAAAATAATTTGTAAGGGACGAAATACATAATTCCGCGGTACCACCCAAATTCTAGAAACATTCTAGCACTCAGTTTAGATTTAACGCATACATTACGATTTAAACTCAAACATACTGAATTTCATTATATTTCTTATCTTTGGATGCTCTCAGCGTAACACAATCCAATCTCTTTATTAGAATAAATATAACTACTGAAATATGCTCTCAAACGTATTAACAAAAACATTATATCATAAATACTTTGATTAAGAAACTAACAATATTTAACTTACTTTTAAAATATATGCCATTCTTAAAAAAATTTGTTATTTCACCTTTAGCATCTAATACAATATATTTAATATAAAATAACATTATATTTGCAATATATTTAAAATAAATGAATACTTTACACTATTTTAACTTAATAATAGAATCTAAATAATAATGATCTTCGTATTTTTTATATTGGTATTGATAACGATTTAATTTTCTAGCGTGAACACTTAAATCTTCTTCGGTAACTTCTGTAACTTCTGGTTCGTACAAATTATCAAACGTATAAAAACTATTTTCGTTTTCATTATAAATCGTTGCATTTGTAATGATGTATAAGACATCACCCTCTTCATACATATCATCGATTTCTTCTAATATTTTATTATTAGCAGTCGTACATTTTGTATTGTCTGCCGTATATCTATCTTTATCTTGATTGTATTTAAAATGTAAGCAATTATAATCAAATGAGGTTGCCTTATAGTTTACAAAAGGACCAAATAAGCTTTCAAATGCTTCTTTTAAATCTTCGCCATCTACAGTAATACTAACAGAATTTGTTTTAATCTTCTTAGAACTAAGTTCTTGATATGCTAAATTTAAAAGTACTGAAGTTTTAATTTCATCAATTTTTCTATCACCGCTATATAAATAATAAGAACTTACACTATCGGCACTTAAAGAAAGTTTCGTTTTATCAAGTAAATCTCCATAATTTTTAATATACCAATCTTTATCCTTTACTTCTTCAACAGGTTGCTCTGAATTTTCTCCATTAGTAGTATTGGCACTATTTTCAACAACACCGCAATTTCCATTACGTTCACATTCTGACTTCATAAAATTAAAATATTTTGCATCATACAAGCAATACCCAAAATATAAGATGAGACCAAAGAACAACAAGATAACAACATCCCTTTTAAAGATAGCAGAATTTTTTCCTTTTAATAAACGTTTTTCTTCTTTTTTGACTAAATCTGCTACTTCATTATTCACATCTTCTATAAGTTCTTCTTTTAAGTCTTCTTTGTATTTTTTAGTATTTTCTATAATTGAGACTTTGATTTCTTTATTTACTTCTTCTACCACTTTTTCTTTTATTTCTTTTACAATATCTCTTTTGATATTTTCTTCTTCTTTTTTAGAGATTTCATTTTTAGGCATCTAAATCCCCCTCTTTCTATCGCGTATTATAGCATAAAACAGAAAAAAAAGCACATTTTTGTACTTTTTTAGTAATTTTCAGCCTTTAATTCCATAAATGCTTGTGGATGTTTACATACTGGACATACAACTGGTGCCTTTTCTCCTACATAAATATATCCACAATTGCGGCATATCCAAACTTTTTCTTCTCCTTTTTGGAATACTAAATTATCTTCAATATTACCAACAAGTTTCATATATCTTTCTTCGTGATGTTTTTCAATTTCTCCTACCATTTCAAATAGGTTAGCAATATCATTAAATCCTTCTTCACGAGCTGTTTTGGCAAACTCTTTATACATTTCTGTCCATTCATAGTTTTCTCCACTTGCTGCATCTTTAAGGTTTGTTAAAGTATCTGGAACATCACCATCGTGTAATGTTTTAAACCAAAGTTTTGCGTGTTCTTTTTCATTATTTGCCGTTTCTTCAAAGATAGAAGCAATTTGTTCATACCCTTCTTTTCTTGCTTTAGAAGCATAATATGTATATTTATTTCTTGCTTGGCTTTCTCCAGCAAATGCTGCCATTAAATTGGCTTCTGTTTTACTATTTTTTAATTCCATTTTTTATACCTCACTTTTCTAAAAATATTATAACGATTTCGAGAATTAAAGTAAAGTTTTTTCTGTTTTTACAATAACCAATGATAATAGCAATTATTATGGCACTCCTAAAAAAGAAGGATTAAAGCCCGCGGAAAAGAAAACAATGAACAAATTATTAAAAAATTTCAAACCGCCTATAAAGAGATTAATGAAATACCAAAATACAATTACATGGTTGTATATGATGAAATAGAAAACGCAGTAAATAAAATTGAAGCAATTCTTTTAAGTGAAAAA
>CAZIDI010000069.1:0-5870 GCA_964537805.1 uncultured Muribaculaceae bacterium
ATACTAACAACTAAACGTAAATTAGATTCTGCTAAAATATTTTTGGCCATTTCATCTCCAGCCGCTGCTCTTTTTGATAAGTCAAGTTCTTGTTCTGCTGATAATAAACTAATTTTACCTATTTCTTTTAAATACATACGAACAGGATCGTTAATATTAACATCCTTCGTAATTTCTGCATCATCAAGGATGATTGGTTCTTCTTTTTCTACTGTTTTACTATTTCCATCACTACCCTCATCCTCTTCGGCAATAATCTCAATATGATTTTCTACAAAAGTAGTATATAACTCATCCAAAGAGTCATTATCTACTTCTAATCCTTTTAAACTTTCTGCCAATTGTTCAAAAGTAATAACCCCTTTTTCTTTTCCTAATTTAATTAATTCTTCTTTTCTTTCTTCAAATGTTTTAATTGCTTTCATTTTTTACACTTCCTTATTTTTTTATTCATGCTCATTTTCTTTTTTTAAGTCTGCTATTCGTTCCAGTAAAGCCATCTTTTTCTTCACATCATATTCATTTTTTATTTCTTCTTTTAAAATTTTAATTTCCTCTTTTTTCATTTTCTTTTTCAGAATACTTAAGAGTTCTAGCATACCTTCTTCAGAAACTATAGTATCTTTCTCATTACTTATTATGGCCATTATTTCACTCTTTAAATTCGTATTTTCGGCATAACTAATAAAATCTGCTAAATTTATGGTTTTATGATTTTCTAAATAATATACAATTTCATTTGCAATTACCCGATGTTCTTTCGTTGGGAAAACCCCTAATTTTGTTTGATAAAGTTTTATAAATTCTTTCGCATTCATCATATAGTAAAGAATTTTAGAACAAACTTTATCATAACTACTTTGTTTTATCTCTTTTTTAAGTTCTTTCTTTTCTTTCTGATACTTTGCTTCTCCTTCTTTTTCTCCAAGTTGTTCTTTTAAAACCGCATAGGATATATTATAATCTTTTGCAAGTTTTTGTAAAGTCACTTCTTTTAAAATGGCATCATTTGTTGTTTTTAGTCCATCTATTACGGCTTTTATATATTCTGCTAAATCCGATGCTTCATTTAAATTTTTATTTTTCTTAAAGTAATTTAATTTAAAATCGACAAAAGAGATGGCATTTTTGATATTTTCAAGCATCGCATCACGCCCATTTTTGATGATGTATTCATCGGGGTCTTTTTCACCACTTAAGCGGACGATTGTAAAGGGAATATTGTTTTCTTCTAAAAGATTTCCTATCGCAAGAGTAGCCGTCTCTCCAGCATTATCATTATCAAGCATCAAGACAATTTTGCATCTTAACTTTTTTAAGGCTTCGATTTGCTCTTTCGTAAGGCTTGTCCCCATTAAGGCAATGACATTTTTAATACCATTTGAGTAAAGGCGTATGGCATCCATATTTCCTTCTACTACAATGACTTCTTTTAAAAGTCGTATTGCTTCTTTGGCTCTATGGTAATTAAATAAAATGTTTCCCTTTTTAAAGATATAGGTTTCTTTCGTATTTAAATATTTAGGAGTTTCCTCTTTTAAGTAGCATCTAGCCGTAAATCCAACAACTTGCCCATCTAAATTATGAATAGGAAACATAATTCTATTTTGAAATACATCATAAAGTTCATTTTTTCCACAATTCACTAATCCCAAATCTTCAAGCATTTTTTCTTGGTAGTTCTTTTTCTTAAGAATCGTATACAACATATTTTTATCTAACGATAAACCGATAGAAAAATCTTTTATGGTATCTTCAAGTAATCCTCTTTTTTTAAGATAAGCAATGGCTTTTTCTCCTTCTTGGGTATTTAAATTGTTCTGATAAAATTTAAGAACAAAATTCATTAAATCATATTCTTCTTTAAATTTTGTTTCCTTTTTCTTTATCATAGTAGTAGATATGGAAATTCCCAACTTATTAGCAATTAATTCTACAGCTTCAATAAAAGATATATTTAAATAATTCTCTACAAAAGTAAACACATTGCCGGTTGCTCCACACGAAAAACATTTATATATTTGCTTTTCCTCCGATACACTCATACTAGGAGAGTGGTCTTCGTGAAAAGGACATACACCAAAATAATTTTTTCCTTTTTGAGTAAGAGGTATATAAGAAGAAATAACATCAACTATAGATGCACTACTTCGAATTCGATTAATTTCCTCTTGTGCAATCAAGGCCATAAAAACAACCTCCTATTAATATATATTACCTCCTACCCCTCGATTTCCTTTTTTTTATGACAAAAAAATGCGAATTTTTATAAATTTCACACTTTATTCTCCATTTTTTACGAGTTTTCCAGTATTAATTGCAATGATAACCATCTGTAAAGTAGAAGGATTTTCTTCCACTAAAAGAAGTTCATTTTCCTCTAAACTAGGCAGTGTTTCTTCTTTGCCTTTTTCATATTTAGCAATTACTTTATAATAAAAAGTAGCATCTTCTTCTTTAATTGTAAATTTATCATTTATATTTAAAGCATCTAAATCTTCTTTAACCATAATGCAAGAATTTTCTTTTGGCTTTAAATTTCTTTGATAATTTAATTGGGGAATCTCTATTTCTACTTTAGGAGAAGCAAATGGATTTAGGGAAGATAAAAAAATCCAAAACGCAAAAATACATAGGGAAACACTATTTCTTAAAAACATAGTAAGCATCCCCTAGTAGAAATAAAATAAGTATCCAAGAAAAACTTTCTTTTCCTGTTGCGGGTACGTTAACAATATTTTCTTTAGTATTGCTTTCTTCTTTAGTTTCTTCACTCGAAATATCCTGCTGCAATTTTATCTCTTCTTTTTTTTCTTCTGGTTCTGGTTCCATTTCATGTTCAATATAAATCTTACGAGTATATGTATTTTCGCAAATCAAATCCATATGAATAAATTGTGAACTCCCATTTCTTCCATATACTTCTAGATTAGAGCAATCCATTTTTGGAATAAATTCTAATGTATACTCTTCTAAATCATTTAATAAAGAAATTTCAATTTTATTGTTTTTTTCTTCTGATTTAATGTTATCTCCCTGCACTTCAAAATGTTTGGCAATATAAGGATTTTCAATTTCTAATGTTCGTTGATTCATTGTTCTATTTTCAAATTGAAATTCATTTTTTTGCATATTCTCTTCAATTTGGGCAATTTCTTCTTGAAAAGGAAATACTTGGTTTCTTTCCTTATCAATAAACGTAATCATATATTCTTTATATGCCTTAAAAAGTAAATATTGTGTAGCAACATAGTATTCCAGTCTGTTTTGATTTTGATAGCCATATCCATAATAAATTACCCTTGAAATTTCTTTTAAAATTTCTTCATCTACATCTGAAGTATTTTCTAGATAATTCATATCATAAAAAAAATTAGCTTTAGGATTTAAATAATAAAAAACTTTTTCATCTTCATCCATAAAGTAATGAATGGTTCTAGAGATAGAAATAGCTGGATTTGCTCTATAGGTTTTGATGCTATATTCTGGAAAAATAATATCTTCTGTGAATCTTTTAGCCAAAACAGGTTTGCTAAAGAATAAACAACTACCAATTAAAATAAGTACTACTATTCTTTTTTTCATAAAATCTCCATTTCTAGGAAGTGAGTGCAACTAAAATAACACAAAAAAAGGACAAGTAAAATGTCCAATTTGCCAAATTGACACCGACTTTTAGGAAATTCTACGGCGAATTATGGAAATTTGCACGCCATTTAGGCAAATTAGAAGGAAATTCACTAAAATTAGTGAAATATACACACCTTCAAAAAAATTGGTAAGTAAACTAAATGGCAAGATGGTAATTCCCAGTAAAATACTATAAAAAAGCGTTCGTTTTTTGGAATATGGTGAAAAAGAAGACAAAGGAGCAATAAAAACAAGAGCAAATAAAATAGTACTTGAAAACATATGGGCTAAAATAAGGTTCATATCGCTTTTTAAAAAAGCATAGAAAACCAAAGTTAAAAGATAAACGCCATAACTATAAAACGGAATCTCTTTTTTATAATAGATATCAAAAGAAAATAACCCTAAGGAAACAAATGATAAAAAGACATTCGAAGTAAATAAACCACTCACATTATGTCCGAAAATACTATCTAAATAGGAATAAACAAAAAGATTACTTTCTTCTAAGGCATTAGCATAAAAATAATTTTTAGTCAAATATAGAACGAAAACGAGCAATAATTTTCCAAATACAATAAAATTGAAATCAGAGTCTTTTTTACTAAAGACAAATGTATTTAGAAAAAGCAAAATCGTTACAATAACTAAAAAGAAACAAATATTAGTAGAAATAGGGACAATTAAACTAAATAAAAGACCATAAAAACGATTTGGAAATGGATATTGATTTTTAAATAGAAAATCAAATAAAGCTCCTATTCCATACCCACAGATGGGATAAAATAAAATTAAAAATAAGCGAGAAAAAGAAACATAATGTTCCAAATAAAGAAGCAAACCATTTTTATACCAGCCATACACTATAAATAAGAAAAAAAGAACATACATTTTTTTTATTAAAGGAAAATGGATTATTTTATGTAATTTATTCATTTTTATCACCATCTAAATATTTTTGTAAAGGGATATAAGAAGGACATATATAACTACAAAGCCCACAATGAATGCATTTTACTTGCATCCCAAGCTTATAAGCCATTAAAGGATTCGAATGAATAGGACAGATACTTATACATTTGCCACACTTAATACATTTTTTGATATTCCTTTTTTCTTTTTTTACCATAATAATTCCCTCTAAAGCCGGTGTTACAATCAGTTTATTCATATCAAGTTGGATTCCTTGCATCATTCCATTCACGTAAAATGCACAATCCGATAAATCTTCTTTAAAAAACTTAAAAAATAAATCCGTTACTTTTACTCCTAATTTCGTTTTAATGACAAGCGGTCTTTTTGTACCACTTCCACTCATTGTAATGAAACGTTCTACTATAGGTTTGTGCATTTTAATATTAACATAAATTTCATAAATTTCACTTGCTTTAAAATAAAGATAAGGTTCTTTTATATGCATGTATTTTGCTAAAAAAGGTTCTTTTCCAATTAGATACAAATCTTCTACTAATTTAATTTCAATATTTTTGTACATTCCAAGAATATTTTGATATGCATAAATGGTTTCATTATCCGTATTTTTTAAAGCAATATAGGCTTTACTATTTGGAAATACATTTAATAAAGTATCTAGTGCATCTACAATGGCCTTAGTTTTTGTTCTTTGCAAAAAGGTTTCATTTTCAATATAAGGTTCATCATCAATTCCCGAAATCAAAAAAGTAGTAACGTTTTCTTTTCTTAATTTATCTTTTAATTCTGAATTAAAAACATCTTCTATAATAGTTTCTTTCGTTAAATTATTTATTCTTTTACGAGTGGCTTTTATTTCTTCCTTTTTCTCTTGAAAATCATTAGCAAATACTAAACAATTTACTTCTTTTCCACTCGCTAGTAAGCATTTTTCTACTTTGGTAAGTTTCCCAGAAATAGGAGCATATACGTTTTTATATACTACACTTTCTTTTTTAATGAAAGGTTCTTTTTTTAAATCTTCTTTTTTCGGTGGAAATGGAATATAGACAAAATCTGGGGTTAAATATTCTTCTATTTTGTTTGTAATTTTAATCGTATTATCTTTATCTAATTTCACTAATTTTGTCATCATAACCACCATCACTATTGTATCAAAAAGAAAATGCAAAGTCTATAAAACAAAAATAGAATGCACTCAATCGAGTAGAGAAAACTTTTCAATAAAATATTGGATACTTTTCCCTCTCAAACCACCGTACATACCGTTCGGTATACGGCGGTTTAATTTGCAATAATATGTACTT
>CAZIDI010000070.1:0-5700 GCA_964537805.1 uncultured Muribaculaceae bacterium
GTGGTTTAAAAAAAGGCTTAAAAAAAGGCTTCAAAAAAGGTGCTTTAGAAGTGGCGAAAAAGATGCTTCAAATTCCTACAATTTCTTTAGAACAGATTGCAAAATGTACAGAATTATCTATTCAAGAATTAGAAAAAATGAAATTAGAAAAAAAGTAAGCCATATTTTTAGGAGGAAGATTTATGGATCAACTCGATGGAAATATACTAAAGATACGTGATGATGATAAATTGTTAAAATTAACTATTAACTCTTAGTACATGAAATAAATTGAAAATGAATTTTATGTATATTACACAAAATAAGTGAAAACTTCATATATTAAAGCAAGGACAAAAGTTTAGAAACTAAATGATTTTTTCGAATTGGTTATAAGTTGAAAATGTGATATAATAACCAAGAAGTTAAAACATAAAAAATTAAAGGAGGCTTTTGTTATGTTTCATTACCAAGATATTAATATTCATTATACTTATACCAATAACAATCATAATAAAACAATCGTGTATTTACATGGTTGGGGACAAAATATACAAATGATGGAACCAATAGCAAAACCTTTAGAAAAAATAGTAGATACTTTAATTTTTGATTTGCCAGGATTTGGAAAGTCTGGAGAACCAAAAGAGGTTTGGAGTTTAGAAGATTATGCCGATATGGTAAATGCCTTAGTGGAAAAATTAAAAATAAAATGTCCCATTTTAGTTGGACATTCTTTTGGTGGAAAAGTATCTATTGTCTATGCCTCCAAGTATGAAGTGGAAAAACTTATCTTACTTGCTAGCCCTTACAAAGTAGCAATTCCTAAAGTTTCTTTTAAAGTACGTATGTTAAAAAGACTTGCCAAGATGCCTTTATTAAAAACTATGGCCAATAAAATGAAAAAGAATATTGGTTCTACAGATTATAAAAATGCCAGTCCAAAAATGCGTTCTATTTTAGTAAAACACATTAATACTGATGTAAGTGAAAACTGTAAATTAGTGAAATGTCCTACCATTATGATTTGGGGAACAAAAGATGAGGCTGTACCTTTAAAAGATGCATATGAAATAGAAAAGTTAATTAAAAATTCTGCCGTAATTGAATATCCTAATTGTACCCATTATGCTTATTTAGAAAATAAAAATAAAACGATTAGCATTATAGAATCATTTATAAAGTAGAGAAGAGGAAATCATATGAAAATATTTTTATTATCAATTGTGATGTATGGAATCTATTTCTTTATCAAAACTAAGAAATCACTTCATATGTTACAACAAAATAGATACAATCGAGGGAGCAAATACTTAAAATGGATTAAAAGTAACCCAAAAAAGAATTTTCCTATTCTAGATGCTATTTTTCTTACTTTACCATTCTTTTCTTTTTTAAATGATGCATTATTAGGAATTCTTTTTAATACATTCTATTTTATTATCATTACTTATACACTTTGGAAAAATAGAAAAGAGCAAAAAAAAGTTCCCCTAAATTATACGGGGCGAATCAAAAGGCTTTATTTTACTACAATGCTTCTTTATGGAATCGTTATATTTCTTTTTGTACTGTTTCCTAGAGAAAACAATATATGCTATTTATTCTTTTTAGGAATCCTTATGTATTTCAATCCTTTTGCGGTTATACTTGCTAATATAATCAATATTCCTATCGAAAAAAGTGTAAATTATTATTTTTATCGTAAAGCTCAAAAGAAATTAAAAAGTTTAAATCATTTAGACGTCATTGGAATTACGGGAAGTTATGGAAAAACAAGTAGTAAAAATATATTAAATGATGTGTTAAGTATTAAATATAATTGTTTGCCAACCCCTAAAAATTACAATACCCCAACTGGTTTAATGATTACTGTAAATAATTATTTAGATAAATTTAATGATTATTTTATTGCAGAGATGGGGGCTTGTAAAAAGGGTGAAATTAAGGAATTGTGTAACTTAGTTCATCCTAAATATGGTATTTTAACAAAAGTTGGGGTTGCGCATTTAGAAACTTTTAAAACGGAGGAAAATATTCAAAAAACAAAGTTCGAATTAATTGAATCTTTACCAAGTAATGGAATAGGTATTTTAAATGCCGATGATGAAAAACAAGTAAGTTATCAACTAAAGAATAATGTTAAAGTACTATGGATTGGAATTGATAATCGTAAGAAATGTGATGTCTATGCTACAAACATTCAATTAAGTAGTGAAGGAACCACTTTTGATTGCCACATAAAAGGAAAAAAGAAAAAAATAACATTTACTACCAAATTGTTAGGAAAAGCCAACATTTACAATATTTTGGCTGCCATTGCTCTTGGAAATGCTTTAGGGCTTACAGAAAATGAGTTAAAATTAGGTGTCAAGAAAGTACAACCAGTAGAACATCGCTTGCAATTAAAAAGATATTATGATATGTATTTAATTGATGATGCATATAATGCAAATCCAGAGGGTGCCAAAATGGCTCTTGATGTCTTAAATTTAATGCCTGGAAAAAAGATTGTGATTTCATCAGGAATGATCGAACTTGGTGGTATGGGGGATGTCTTAAATAAAGAATTAGGTAGTTATATGGCAAATGTTGTAGATATGGCGATTCTAATTGGAGAAAATCAAACCAAAAAGGTTTGTGAGGGTTTACTTGAAAAAAAATTTAAAAAAGAAAACATCATTATTTTTAATGATATTCAAGAAGCAATTTCTTATATTCAAAAATTAAAGGAAAAAGATGCATATATTTTATTACAAAGTGATTTACCGGATGCATTTAATGAAAATTAAAGGAGTGAGTTTATGAAAATTAAAGTAGGAGTATTATTTGGAGGAGATTCTGTTGAACACGAAGTAAGTATTATTACGGCGGTGCAAGCAATGGAATATATGAATAAGGAAAAATATGAAGTGGTTCCTATTTATATAGATAAAGAAAGAAATTGGTATTCAGATATCAGTCTTACCAAAATGGAAACGTATAAAGATATGGAAACGTTAAAAAATTCATTGCCAAAAGTTTGTTTAACAAAAAAAGAAAATGAATTTGTACTAATGAAAACAAAAGGGCTATTTAATAAAGTAGTCAATACGATTGATGTTGCTTTTCCAATTGTTCACGGAAAAGGGGTAGAAGATGGTTCTTTAGCAGGATACTTAGATACCCTAGGAATCCCTTATGTTGGAAGTGATATGCTTGGAGCCAGTATTGGACAAGATAAAGTAGTCCAAAAACAAATTATGCAAATGGAAGGAATTCCTGTTGCGAATTATGTATGGTTTTATGAATCTGAATATGCAACCAAAAAAGAAAGCATCTTAAAAGAAATCAATAAACTTGGCTATCCAGTAATTGTAAAACCAGCACGTCTTGGAAGCAGTATTGGAATTAATTTTGTTAAAAAAGCAAGAGATATTGAAAGTGCTTTAGAAGAAGCATTTAGTTATGATGAAAAAGTGATTGTAGAAGAAACCATTGAAAATTTATTAGAAGTAGATTGTGCTGTTTATGGAAATCATGAAATTATGGAAACAAGTCTTATAGGAGAAATGATTACAACAAATGAGTTTTTAACCTTTGAAGATAAATATTTAAATGGTGGTGGAAAGAAAGGTCCATCTAAAAAGATGAGTGGAAGTGTTGCTACTTCTGGATTTAAAATTCCTGCCGATTTAGATAAGAAAACAGAACAAGAAATTTATGATTTATCCAAAAAAGCCTTCCGTGCTTTAAATTTAAAAGGAATTACCAGATTTGATTTTTTAATCAATAAAGAAACAAAACAAGTTTATGTCAATGAACCAAATACGATTCCAGGATGTCTTGCTTTCTTCTTCTTTACACCAAAAGATATATCTTATGAAAAACTTTTGGATACGGTCATTACCTTAACGATTAAAGATTACAAGATTAACAAGAAAAAAATATCAAGTTTTGAATCGAATGTACTTAGTACATATAATGGTTCTAAGGGTGCCAAAGGAAAAATGTCTTTATAAAAAGATGTTTTTTTATTGATAAAAAAAGGAAATCTTCAATTTACGGTGTATATATAAGAGTAGGAGGCGTTCTTTTGTTAGATATCAATTTTAATACCATTATAAATATGATTGAAAAAAGGAAAAACAATGCGATTCGTAAAGTAAACGAAGAGTTAATTTTGCTTTATTATGAAGTAGGTAAATATTTGTATGATTTAGTAGAAAACAGTAGTTATGGAGATAAAACGATTACGAAAGTAGCAGAATTTATGAAAGTTAATTATCCAAATATGAAAGGATTTACAAAAAGAAATATTGAAAGAATGGTACAATTTTATAGAATTTATAAAGAAGATGAGATTGCGACACCACTGGTGACGCAATTGAGTTGGACAAATAATTTGCTTATTCTAAATGGAACGAAAACCAAAGAAGAAAGATATTTTTATTTAAATCTGTGCATAAAAGAAAATTATTCAAAGTGGGAATTAGAAAGACAAATAAAATCTTCTTATTATGAAAGAACTTTGTTATTTGAAAATTATATTTTACTAGAAAAAGAAAAAGCAAATTCTAAAGCAAAAGTACTTGACCTTTATAGTTTAGAATTTTTAAATTTACCTCATAAATATACGGAATATGATTTAAAGAAATCTATTGTACAAAATATGAAAAGTTTTATATTAGAGATTGGGAAAGATTTCTTGTTTATAGGAGAAGAGTATCAAGTAAAAATTGGAAATAGAAGTTTTTATATCGATTTGTTGTTCTATAATCGAGCCTTGTGTTGCTTAGTTGCTTTTGAACTTAAAATAGGAGAATTTAAGGCTGAATACTTAGGAAAAATGAATTTATATTTAGAAGCTTTAGATAAAAGGGTAAAAAAGGAAGAAGAAAATCCAAGTGTAGGAATTATTTTATGTAGTTCTAAAAATAAAGATATCGTAGAATATTCTCTAAATCAAAATATGTCTAAAACTTTAATTGCGGAATATAAATTAAAATTGATAGATAAAAAACTTTTTGAAAACAAACTGATGGAACTTTCTTCTAAATACTTGTAAAAAGCATAAAATGATAGTATAGTAAATTTCAAGAAGAGGTGAAGTTATGGAATTATGGGTGCTTTGGTTAATTATTATCTTTATATTAATCGTAGCAGAAGTTAGTACAGTAAACTTAGTATCGATTTGGTTTATTGCCAGTGGAATTGTATCATTAATTATTTCTATTTTTTATGATAACTTTTTTGTTCAATTTGCTGTATTCGTTGTATTAGGAGTTATATTGTTACTAACGACAAGAAAGTTTTTAGAAAAGCTAATGAAAACCAAAGGAAATACCAAAACCAATTTAGACCGTATACTAGGCAGTACTGCTATTGTTACGGAACCCTTAACTAAAAATGAAGTAGGGGAAGTCAAAGTAGATGGTAAAAAATGGAGTGCTATTTCTAAAGAACATTTAGAAGTAGGAGAAGAAGTCATTGTGGAAAGTATTGATGGCGTCAAATTAATTGTTAGAAAGAAGGAGAAGTAAAAATGCCATTTTTAATTGCTATTTTAATTATTGTTATATTAATTGTTATTCCAAACATCAAGGTTGTACCCCAAGCAAAAAGTTATGTTATAGAAAGATTAGGTTCTTATTATGCAACTTGGAAAAACGGACTACACGTAAAAATACCATTTGTAGATCGTGTATCGAATATTGTAACGTTAAAAGAAATTGTAAAAGA
>CAZIDI010000071.1:0-5664 GCA_964537805.1 uncultured Muribaculaceae bacterium
CGGGATTATGAAAATGTGTAAAAAAATGTGTCCTAAAACTTGACATAAATCCATAGTCTGTATTTGTTAAGTCTGCTAAATCTCTCATTTGTTGCATTAAATCAAGTATCTCTTTTTCTTCTGCTTGTGTTAAATGCTGTGTTGATTGATTACTAGTTTTTGCTACTTTTTTGCTATCAGATGTATCTTTCCCAGATACTGCATCAAAACTATCATTTTCAACAATTTCTAATAAATTCAAGTAAAGATACCTTTTCATGTAAGTATTTGCCCCACCTAAACTTTGAATTGCATTTGCACCCTTAATTACTATTTCGGCTACTGGACTAGAGAATGTAACACTTTCATAAGTTTCAAATTCATTCACTTTTACTTTATTTTCTGTATCAAATACTTCTAACGTCGCTATATCGTTCTGTAATGTAAATTGACTAAATAACTTGTACTTATCAAACAATTCATTTACTTTTGGAATGAAATCTGCTAATTCATAATAATTAAATCCTGCAAATTTATTCTTGCCTGACTTTTTTAAATTAGAGTTTTGTAACTCAACTCTACATTTTTGTATTTTTTGAAATAAATTTAATTTTTGTCCTGTTTCTTCTTTCTTTTCTGCCATATTAGTCCTCCTTCTTCAAAATATATTTTTTAAAACTACAAGTCTTACCATATCTGTTTTTCTTAGTAATCCATTCTTCATCGAATTTGCAATCGTATTTGTGTTTTAAATCCCATATTCTAGCACTTAATCTTGTAATAAATAATTCTGAGTAACTCTCGTATGCTGTAATACTTCCAAATTCTTCTAAGTATGCTAATATCATTTCATTCTGTGTCATAATGCTCTACCTCTATTTTTTTAGTATCCGCATTACAAACAAAACCCAAAATTGAACATTCAACTAAATCCCCTAAGCAAATTAATTCATAACTAAATTTCATTTTTATTCTCCTTTTATTCCATTGACAATATCCGTTAATAAATCATCTATATTTAGTTCGTAATTTGGATAAAGCATTCTTAAAATGATTCTTCTTTGAAAAATTGGAACTTTATCACAGATTATCATTTTTTCACAATATCTTTTGTATAATTTCTCAAACTTAATTTCATTCAATTTTGTTATTTCTTCAAAATCTACTTCAGCATTAAAATACTTTTTCATATCACGAATTATTGTCATTGTAGAACTACATCTTGAATAGTGTTTATCGTAATCATTGTCAAATACTATTGCTCCACAATTTTGACATCTTACTGTGTAATGCTTTATTTTTCCTTTTTCGCTAGTTGGTATTAAATATTTTGTTAAAAAATATATTTTGGGTATTTTTTCTCCAAAAATTTCACTTCTTAAATGCTCATCCAACTTTGAATCAACATCTTCAAAATCATAATTTTTAAGTTCTTTGTACCACTCATCAATTTTAAAATCATCAATGATAAAATCTTGATAGTGTGATTTTATTCTTTGCATAAATTTAATAGTTTCTTTTCTCTCCATTATTCTTCCCCTTTTGCTAGAAACCTTTCAAATACTTCTTGTGTTTTTTCTGCTGATGTTTTGTATTGTTTATATTTCTTTTCTTTTTTTGCCTCGATATACTCTCTTTCCCTTTCTTGGGCTTGTTGAACTGTCTTTATGTTCTCTCTTTCGTAAGCATATAAAATTCTTGAAATATATTTAATTCCACATTTGTTATTTAAGACTGCTTGTTTAATAGCATATCTAGTCAATTCATTGTCCTTCCATTTTTTGATTTCTTCAAACTCTGTCGGACTTAATGTTCTTCCAAAATTTTGTTCCACAAAATCGAAAATGGTGTTGATGATGATATTATTATTTGTTTTATTGTTATTTTGTTTTATTTGTTTAGTTGTGGTTATTTGTTGATTGTTTGTTGGTTGATTGTTGGTTGATTGTTGGTTGCATTGTGGGTTGTAGTCTTGATACTTACCATAATTATTTATTGTAATTACAGTATATTTATTAGTTGTTCTTTTGGTTATTTCGTTGGTTGAAATTAACTTATTTAATGATGTTCTTACTTGTTGCTCTGACAATCCCGTTTCTGCTGCAAGTATTTTTCTACCTGTAACAAATGACCCTCTTTTAATTTCAATTCCTTGCCATTGTTTATTTTCCCAATTGGCTTTTAATAGGCAATGAAAGAATAATCTAACAGTATTAGTATCTTGATACCATTCCCATTTAAGCATCTTTCTATGAATAACTATAAATCCGTTATTATCATTCATCATTCCTCCTAGTTCTACATTCAACCTACCCCAATATTAAATTTGACATTTTCATTTTTTTGTGTTAATCTAATGTTGAATTTTTGGAAATTCATTTGATTTATGTGTTCCGACAAACATATAAATCTTTTTTTTTATTTGAATCTGTCATATCTTATTCCTATTTGTGTGCTATACAAAAATTAGTTGAATAGCCACTATTTTCACAATCTTTCATAAAGTCTTTCTCTAAATTAGAGTTTATTATTATTAAACTTAACATTACTATTCCAGTAGCAATGCCATATAAAATTACCCTAACCCAATTTTTTAATCTTCTTTTTCTCATAACCTGTCCTTCTTTCTTAAAGATTTTTTAACAATCTTTTATTTTTTTTATACTATAACTAGCAGTAACATTTTCTTGATATTCTGTTAGTTCTATTAGTTTTTTTATTAATGTTTTTGCATTTAGACTTACATAATTTACTAAGTCTTTATTTATTTCTTGTTTTTTCATACTCTCACCCCTATTAAAATTTATGTTTTATTTTGTCATTTCTTGATGAATTGTTTTATTTACTTTTATTACACTTCACTTTATAATGTTGTTTAGAAAGTGAGGTGATTAATTCTGTCTAAATCGGGTATAACATTCAAAGTTAAGAATAAAAATGCTATTCGAGATATTATTAACAATCATTCTTTTAGTACAAATTGTCCTAATTGTAATAATTCTATTTCTTTTACAGGCAATCAAGTTGGAAGCCAAATTACTTGTCCATTTTGTAAAACTATTATTCAATTAAAAGATAAAAATTTTACTAATAATATTAATGATTTACAAAATTCTTTTAATAACATTTTTAAGTGATTAACCTATATTAACTTCTATTTTGGTATTACTAATATCATTTAGAAGTTTTTTTATATATTCTAATTTCTCTATAATTTCATCATAATTAGACAATTCTATTTTGATTTCAATTTTATTTTCCATATTTTATCCTTTCTTTTTAATAATTAGATATTAGACTAATTGTTTTTAATTATAAAAACTTAAGATTTCTTCTTTAGTAAAATTAAATCTTTCTAAACAATTAGGACAATTTATCCATGCGACTTCTTTTCGAATTAATCTACCATAATGGTCTGTATTACTTTTAAAGCCTTTAGTAATTTCATTTTCGTTAAATTGAAAAATGCAACCACATCTTTTACATTCTTGTTCAAATGTATTTAATCTTCCTTCTTTTATTATTTTCATATTTCCCCTCTCTCTTTTCTTGACTTATACCTTTTTGGTGGTATAATAAGTGAACTTTTTCTGTCTTAAAAATCATATTATTGTATTAATTGTTCTTACTGAGACAATTTAATTTTAAAAAAAATTATGCCTTGGATAGATCCAATTCTTCGTATTGGACTTCATATAATTTCAATAAAATATTAATTTGGTCAGACTTTGGTCTTATAGTCCCATTTTCATATTTTGAAATTGTTGGTGCAGTTACATTTAGTTTTTCTGCAACTTCTTCTAAAGTTAAACACTTTTTCTTTCTTGCTTCCTTTAGTGTCATTTCTTTACCTCCTTTCATCTTGATACAATCATACCACCTTCATTTTGTCTTGTCAAGACAATTTATAAAAATATTTTTATTTTTTTGTCTAATCAAGAAAGTAAACTTTATTTTCTTGTCAAGACAATTTATAATTAAGACAGTTAGGAGGATTGCCTATGAATAGAATAAAACAATTAAGAGAAAAAAATGGTATAACTCAAGAAAAATTAGGTCAACTTATTGGGGTTCAAAGTTCTGCTATTTCTAAATACGAAAAAGGGATTGTACCTTTAACTGATGATACGATTAGAGAACTTTGTAAAATATTTAATGTTACTTCTGACTATTTGATATGTAATGATATCGAATTATCAAACGAAGTATTAGAAATGGAAACTTTAAAAAAAACACTACAAAAATCGGGTTTTATGAGTGGAGAAGAAGATTTAACAGATGAGGAGTTAGATAAAGTAATGAAATTTGTTAGTGTTAATAAAGAATTTTTGAAAGGAAAATAAATAATTGATTAAAACTTGCTAGTATAGGAGTTTTAAAATAGAAGTTAGGAGTGAATAGAAAAATGAACGAAAATCAAAATGTAGAACAAAAAACTAAATTTTGCAAAAGGTGTGGAGAAAAAATATTTGAGGATGCAGTGATATGTCCAAAATGTGGTTGTCAGGTTGAAGAAATAAAAAATAATTCTCAACCACAAGTAGTAGTAAATAATAATAATGTAGCAAATGCTAATGCTCGTGCTTATGCTGGTGGGGTTGGAAGAGAAAAGAATAAATGGGTTGCTTTGGCTTTATGTTTCTTTTTTGGTGTTTTTGGAGTTCATAAATTTTACGAAGGAAAAATTGGAATGGGGATTTTATATCTTTGTACTTTTGGATTAATAGGCTTCGGAGCATTCATAGATTTTATAGTTTTGTTATTTAAACCAAATCCTTATTGTGTATAAAAGAGTATCATTTATTTTATTAAGAAAATGTTATTAATATAGAAGATAAAATAAACAATAATTGATTTAAAACTTGCTAGTACAGGAGTTTTAATATAAAATTGTAGTAGGAAGTGATGGTAATGGCAAGAAAACCAATTTTTGCTAAAAAGAGAGCTGGTTGGGCTAAACACAAAAAGAATTTTGATTATCCAAATTTCAACAAAATAGAAAGACAATCCAGTAAATTAGAAATCAAGAAAGAAAGAAATCAATAACTATTTTTTTGAAAGGAAGTATATTTATAGATATTATAGTAGTTAAAGAAAGAAATGCGAGGTTATTATGAAAAAAGAAAATAAAGCAAGATTTCCAAAAGGATTTTTCAATAAAGAAAGAAAAACGATTCCATTAAAAGACGCTTTAAAAGATGTTATTCCTGTTGAATGGGTAAAAAAAGAAAAAAATTCTATTTTAAATAGCGAGAAAAAGGCTAGTTATAATTAGTAAAAGCACCTTACTTGGTGCTTTTTATTATTATTCTCTTATAATTTTTGGTATTGACTATATAATAAATTTATAAAGTTATAAAAGAATTAAAACCAAAAAACTTTAAAGTAAGTATATTTCCAGGGAACCGAAGTAAAGGTAGGATAGAAAAAATGGATTTCAAATCCATTGACAATTTGCAAAGGATATGATATTATTTAGTTGTAAGACCTGGGAAGAGTAGCTAAATGCTAAACGTAATGGTAAGTACGTTGCTCCCCAGGCAGACTAATTTGTGATAATTAAAGCACCTCTATTTGGTGCTTTTTAACTGCTCTATTAACTTAATAAACTGCTTATATATACCATGTTCCTTTAAGTATAAATAGAACTTACTCAAGTTTTTCAACCTACTCACCCCTATTATA
>CAZIDI010000072.1:0-5616 GCA_964537805.1 uncultured Muribaculaceae bacterium
ATAGTTATTGCTAAAAGTATTCCTATTGTAATTAAAAGTATTTTCTTTTTATTTTTCATTTTCTTTCCTGCCTCCTTATATTTTATTTTAATTCAAAAATAAGGGTAATGCAAGTATCTTATTTATAAATACCTTATTTATAAGTAAAATAATTAGTAAAATTCTTATAAAAGGTGGGAATACTTTGATAAAATTAAATATAAATGAGCTCTTAAAAGCAAATAATAAAACAAAATACTGGTTATGCCAAAAGATGAATATAACTTCTCGAAATATTAATCGCATTATAAGAGGTGAAACAACTTCCATTTCTTTTAAATATATTGAGGAGTTTTGTAAATATTTAAATTGCAGTCCGAATGAACTTATTTCTATTGATAAAAATGAAAAAAATCAGAATTCAAATAAACTCTGATTTTATTTTTTATTTAGTATAGGTTTTAACTTAAATATATGTTAATAATGCAAAAATCACAAGAAGCAATGCTAACATAATAAGAGCAAATTTCCAAATATGTTTCATCCATTTTTTATATGGAATATCTAAATAAGAAAGACCTATCATTAATATGGCACTTGTTGGAGCAACAAATCCAACTAATCCATTTATAACAACATAGATTACCATTCCAATACTAGAAGAAGCACCATAAGTGGTAGTCAATATATCTCCAAGTGCATATCCAGCAAAACCAAAATCAATATGGAAGAAACTAGATACAGCAGCAGAAATTGTTGCTAAGAATGGATTAAATCCATCTGCAAAGTTGGTAATCCAATTGCAAATTGTTACAGTAAATGGACTCCAATAAACAAATACAAATACAGTATAAATAAGTAAAAGAATGATTATTGGTTTCATTACTTTTTTAATACCTTCTAGTGCATTTTCAATCACATCATCAAATTTAACTCCGTAAATAATGATAGATAGTAATAATACAATGGCCATAACAACAGTAATGCAATATAAATCCCAAGCACCAAATGCAACAGCATTATTACCTAAAATATAGGCAAGAATTGTATAATCACCAACAGCAAGTTCTGTAAGCCAAGTATGGAATTTTGTAAATACATTAATATTAAAATTCTCACTCCAATTAACATATCCTAAAATTGTAAATATAGCAATTACAATTAAGAATAATGCCATTGGCCATACTTTAATCTTTTTGCTTTTTTCAACTTCTACTTCAAATAAATCATCTACTTTGTCTTCATTCTTTTTCACTTTATTCATATGTCTAATTGTAAAGAAGTTAAACAAAACAAATGCTAAAGCAAGAATACCAAAACGAATTCCAATTTCTTCAGTAATTGAAATTTGTTGATAATAATTTAAATAATTAATAAAGTAAACAAATCCTTCACTACCATAAGTGGCTCCTAGAATACCAATTAACATAGAACCAAAAGTACACAAGAATGCTGTCATTTTATCAATATTCATTTTACTAGCAATATTAATAATAAATGGAATAAAGATTAAAATAACATACGTTTGTGTTAAGAAACTAGTTAGTAATGTAATCAGTAAAGAAGCAATAACAACAAATGCTTTTTCCTTTCCTTTTAATTTATTAGCAATTTTACTAACTAATGCTTTATACCCAGAAATATGAGTTAAAACTCCATAGAAAATTCCTACAAATAGAATAAACATCAATTGTTGAATAAAGAAGTTAGCACCATATACTCCAGATAATAAAATATCCGCAAGTCCTTGTCTTGCTAAACCAGATTTCACATAAGTTCCACTTGATAAACTTCCCGCAGGAATAATCCAAGTAAGTACAATTGTTACTAAAACTACTAATAGAGTAATTTTTAATAGGTCATGTTTTTCAAACATACTTTTCATTTTTTTCATCTTTTTCTACCTCCTAACAAAGATTATAACACAAAAAAGTGTAAAAAAAAGACAATTATGTCTTTTTTAAATGAAATTTTTGTAAAATTTTAATCTTTTGGCTTCATAAGTGGAAATAATACAACATCTCTAACAGAAGAGACATTATAAATAAGCATCATCAAGCGATCAATACCAAAACCAAGGCCTGAAATTGGTGGCATACCTTGTTCCATAGCAAGCAAGAAATCCTCATCTAAATCCATTGTCTCGTCATCCCCTTGTGATTTTGCTTTTAATTGTCCTTCAAAAGCCTCACGTTGTTCTAAAGGATTTACGAGTTCTGAATAAGCTTTACATAACTCTGTTCCAGCAGCCACAACTTGGAATACATCGATTCTTCTTGAATCTTCATCATTTCTTCTTGCAAGTGGAATTAAAACACTTGGATAATTGTAAATAATTGTAGGATCTACAGTATTGGCACGAATTTTTTTCTTATATACAAAATCTATTATTTGACTCAATGACTTATAATCACTTAATTCTTCTTCAGTAAAAAGGTTTGATGCAATAATTTTTTCTTTTAAAACACTAGGTTCTTCAATAGACAAAAAGTCAAATCCTAAAACATTCTTCATTTCTTTGCAATAATTGATTCTGTCCCATACCTCTTTTCCAAAATCTAATGTAAGATCTTGATACTCTATTTTTGTAGTACCCACTAAATCAAGTAACAGTTCTTTAATAAATTCGGTATAAAATTTGATATTATCTTCATAATTCCAATAAGAGGCATACCATTCTACTTGTGTAAATTCTTGCAAATGTTCAGAATCCATTCCTTCATTACGGAAACATTTGGCTACTTCATATACACGATTAAATCCTGCAGCAATACATTGTTTTAAATAGGTTTCTGGTGCAATTCTCAAATTACAATCTAAATCTAAAGCATTATGATGCGTATAAAATGGTTTAGCACTCGCTCCACATACTGCAGTTTGAATAATAGGTGTTTCCACTTGTAAAAAGCCATGTTCTGCTAAATAGCGATGTAAAAAATTATAAAATTTACTTCTTCCTAAAAAGACTTTTCTACTCTCTTCATTCATAATCAAATCCACATATCTTTGGCGATATTTGATTTCAGTATCCGCAAGACCATGGAATTTTTCTGGAAGGGGTCTTAGTGCTTTTCCTAAAAACATAAAACTTTGTACTCTTAAAGTTTTTTCACCCGTTTGTGTGGTAAAAATTTCTCCTTTGGCTCCAATAAAATCTCCTGTATCGATTTGTTTTTTAAAGAAATTATAGTTTTCTTCTCCTACAGCATCAATTTTAAATTCAAGTTGCATATCGCCTTCTAAATCACGAATGCGAACAAAGCTTAATTTTCCCATTTTACGCATAAATACAATTCTTCCTGCAATAGAAACATCTTTCATTTCATCTGGAAGCGTACTAGCCTCTTTTATGGTGTGTGTTACTTCATATCGTTCAGGATAAGGATTGCAAAATTCTCTTATTGCTTCCACTTTTTCTCTTCTTACCATTTCTTGTTCTGTAAATGTTCTTTCCATTTTTACCACTTCCTTTTTTAATTCTGTGTTTAGTATACAAAAATGCTTAAAAAAATGCAATTCCAAGTTGCATCTTAAATGATATATTTGGTAATACTTCTTATTTTTCTAACTCAGCAACCTTTTTATTCCAACTTTCTTTTTCTTCTTCTATTGTATTAATCTCATTTTCAAGTTCTTCTTTTTGTTTTTCCTTCTCTTCTTTATCTTTTTCTAAACTTTTAATACTCCTTGCCTCTTCCTCTGTTTCTTCTTGACTTAGCTTAATATATTCATTTTCTAAATTGTCAATTTCCAATTTTAAAGTTTCATTTTCATAGGTTTTATTTTCTGCATTTTTTAACACTTTATTATTAAGATAAACAATAAGCAAAGCCATTAATAGAAAGAAAACTTGCATAGTTCCAATAATCAATTTTTTCTTATTTTTCTTATTCATAGTAAATCGCCCTCTTTCCATAAAAATTATAGGCCGCCTCAAAAGTTTTCTTATCATAATTTACATAAGTACCCGTTAAAGGATCAGATACAATCACTTTACTAGAAGTGGCTCCAATTAAAACCAAACTATGAAAATGGCAATACCAAGTAATTGTTTTTCCAGAGTTATCACTCGTACTTGTCCAACTATTGCATTTCGTAGGAATTCTTCCATAAGAAGAGGCCCAAACTTGAACTGGCTTACCACTTTTTACAATTTCAAGAACCTCATCTAATGATTTCCCCGTTGCTTTTACAATGCCACTTTTAAAGCTATTTGCAACATCAATAATTGGATTTTCAAAAACCCCATATCCACTTTTGCTTTTAGGATCTCCAACAAACTCAATTTCTGGATCTGCTCCGTATTTCTTTCCATTTAAAGTATAGGGAGAATCTCCTTTTTTTAATTTAGCAATGATTTCATCAGGTGTTACACTTACTCCTTGGTATTTTAAAAGTAAATAGAGTGCAATGGATTCACAACCATTAGGATAATTTGCTCGTTGATCAAAAGTAGGAAAATTTTCAATTTGATACAATGGTGTATTTTGCATTTTAACATATAAAGTATTGTAGGTTTTCTTTAAAGTTGTAATCTCTGCATTTAAACTGCTTTTCTTTTCCTCTAATTCTTCCATTGTATTATCTAAAGTCATTATTGCATTTTCTAGATTGCGTACTTCTTCTTGTATTTGTTGGATTTTCTCTTCCTTTTCTTTCTTTTCTGCTAGTAAAGAGTAATTTTCTTTTATTATCGGAAAATTATTCTTATAATTAGTAACATAAAGAAAACAAAAAGAACCCAGAAAACATGTATTTAAAATACAGAAAATTGTAAAATAAATTTTCATATTTCCCATTTTCTTCTTTTTAAAAAAGTACCACAAACTATATCCTACTACTATAACAAGTAGGTAACTTATTACAATCCACTTCATAAAATTCACACTTTTATTATATGATAACTAGCACAAATAAGCAATTTATTTTTCTTGGCAATATATGCCATCTAAAACATAACCTTTGGGACATCCAAATCGTACCTTGGCAGGAATTTTTTCCTGACGAGTACATTTATTTCCTTTTAATGTATAACTAGAATCTAAGCACATATAGTGTGTAGAATTGTCTTTGGGCATCGTTGTAAATATACAAGAGCCTTCTTTTGTATTCGCATTCTCGATTTTAAATGTACCATTAATTTCTTGTTCACATGCCTCTTTTAAAATTTCCATCATCTCTTGTTCTTCAACGCCATAGGCTGAAACCATAGTACCCACATTAAAATCTAGTTCATAATAATCTCAATTATCCTCTACTTGCACCTCTAAAGCATCCGTTTCAATAGTCGTTAGACATTCCTTTCCGACTAATGTATATCATTTTCTGAACAATAATATTCTTCTGTAGATCTTATTTTGTTCTTATTGGATGTTGAATCAGTAAAAGAAGCAACTTGACTTTGAGTGTTTTCTTCTTCAATACTTTCTTTTACCTTTTCCATTTCATTATCGTTATTTTCAGTTATGTTATTCTCTTTTGTATTAAATTTAGCAAAAAACCAATGATTAAAAATATAAAATCCTCCTCCGAGTCCACATAATAACATCAACACTATTATAACTTTTACTTGTTTTTTTAACTTCATATAAACCTCACATTCCCTTCACTTCGTTCAAGGCACACATAGTAATGAAA
>CAZIDI010000073.1:0-5552 GCA_964537805.1 uncultured Muribaculaceae bacterium
AATTTGCCAAAAGAAAAGTCCAATTTCCTAAATTGAACTCACTTTTCATAAAATTAGTAAAATTTTAAATTTTTATCTTCCATAAGGAAATGGAGAATAATAATTATAAGAATAATTGCCATAAGGTCCTGTCCCCATAGGTGGGTAAGGCCTATAAGGGGCTACATTATAAATTGGTCTAGGGCGAGTTAAACCTACTGCAGCACCTCCAACTAATGCTCCAGTTAAAAATGGAAAAAAGAATTGGCGGTCCCCACTATTATTGATCGGTCTGAACCCATAAGAATTTTGATACATTAAAAGTCCTCCTCTCAATGTAATCTATGAGAAAGGAGGATTTTGTTATTTATAAAAGCCCAGATAATACTTTTTCTTACCCTTTTTGATAATGATAATTTTTCCATCAATAGAATCTTCATTGGTAATTACTTTATCTAAATCCGTGTTTTTTCTATTATTAATAGAAATCGCACCACTCGTAACCATTTCACGTGCTTCTCTTTTGCTTGTACAAATAGAGGCTTCTACAAGTAAATCAATTAATGATTTCTCTTCGGAGATTTCAAATGTAGGAATATCTTTTAAAGAAGCAATAATATCATCTGTGGAAAGTTTTGATATATCTTCACTAAATAATGATTCACTCATACGTTTTGCACGTTCATACTCATCTTTACCATGCAAGAAGATGATAACTTCACGAGCAAGGGCTTTATGTGCTTCTCTAAGCTCAGGATGTTCCTTATTTTTACGTTCTAATTCTTCAATCTCTTCACGAGTTAAGAAGGTAAATACTTTTAAGTAATCAATTACTTTTTCATCATCACTATTAATTAAATATTGATAAATTTCATAACTTGAAGTTTTATTTTTATCCAACCACAAAGCGTTTCCTTCACTTTTTCCAAATTTGTTGCCATATTTATCTGTAACAAGAGGCATTGTAAATGCATATACTTCACTACCTGTTTTCTTCTTAATCAAATCGACACCTGCTGTAATATTTCCCCATTGATCGCTTCCTGCTACTTGTAAAGTACAGTTTTTAGTTTCAAAAAGATGAAGAAAATCTAAGGCTTGCATAATCATATAGGAAAATTCGGTATAGGTAATTCCAGTTTCCAATCTTCTTCTAATAATGTCTTTATCGAGCATATAGTTGACATTAAAGTATTTGCCATAATTTCTTAAAAAGTCTATAAAATTAATATCTTTAGACCAATCATAATTGTTCACAACTTCAAACCCAAATAAATCTTTAGCTTGCTTGGTTAGGCCTTTTATATTTTTTTCAATTTCTTCCTCTGATTTCATTTCTCGTTCGCTTGTAGGACGTGGATCGCCAATTCTTCCTGTTGCTCCTCCAATTAAAAGAATTGGGTTATGTCCAGCATTTTTTAATCTTTTTGATATCAAAAAACTAGATAAGTGTCCTAAATGCATAGAATCTGCAGTGGGGTCTGTTCCAATATAAAAGGTCATTCCTCCTTTATTTAATTTTTCTTCTAATTCTGGAGATGTAATATCCTTAATTAAACCTCTCCATTTTAAATCTTCAAATATTGTCATAATTCTATCCCTCCAATAAAAAACACGAATCCTCATCCTAAGGACGAGAAACCCGTGGTACCACCTTAATTCATAATCTACTTATGCACTCTTTACTATAACGCGTAACCGTTGTTAATTCAAAATGGTGTATTTCGTATCTTTTACTTGATTCGTTTGCACCTACCACGAACTCTCTTTTTTACCATAAAAAGAAACTACTAAAACATTTATCACTATTAACATTTTACTAACTCTACTTTATCATAGTTCTTATTTTACTGCAATCTTTTTTATAAGTTTATGCCATCTATACTTGTTTCATAAAGCCAATGTTTTAATTCTTCACTATTACCGCTTTCATAATATTCTATTAATTTTTCCAAAAAAGTATTTTGGAATTCTTTCGAAATAGTAATAATTCCACAGCCATTATCTATCATAATTTTATTTGCAAATAACATAGCTACTCTTTTATTTCCATCTAAAAACATTTGTCGACGCATAATCCATAGCATCACTTCTAAAGCAATCTCTGTTTGACTTTTTTCTTCTTGCTTTAAGATAGAATCTAATTCCTCTTTTATTTGACTTTCAATAGGAAATGCCGGAGTCCATTTTGTCCCTCCAATATTTACAGGAGTTATACGTAAAGCACCTGGGTTTGGAATTAAATGTTCACATACAATTTTATGTATCTCACATAAAACTTTATAATCACATTCCATTTCTTGATTTTCTAATATAAACTCCCAAGCATATTTTAAGTTATTGATTTTTACAACTTCATCTACTGTAAGTCCATTAACAATTCCACCATCATAGATTACCTGTGTTTCAGGATAAGTAACGGCAATGCCTTCTAAATTAGCACTTTTCCATATATAATCTACAATATTCCGCTTAGCAATAAAAACATTTTCTTCTCTCGTTAAATTGTATTTATTTTTCATAAACATTTCGCTCCAATACTCTTATATTATAGCATAAAAAACGACTAAGCCGTTTTTTTCTTAGTCGTTTTATTTTTAGTATTTGTCTTTGTATCTTTTTTTTCTATTTTATCAATAGCACTTTGTAAAATCGTTACAGTTTTTACTTTTACTTCCTTTGCTGCTTTTTCTACAACAGGAGCACTCTTTTCTTTAGCAGTATCAATTAGTTCATCGGCTTTCTGTAATAAAGCATTTCCTTTTTCTTTCACCATTTCTACGGCTGTTTCTTTGTTTAAATTTTCTAAATCTTTTTTTAAATCTTTTACTTTTTGATTTAATTTGGCTTTTACTTCTTCTTTATCTATATTTTTAATGTCTTCTGCCACTTTTTTGGTTTTGTCTTTAATGTCTTGTCTTGTTTCACTTCCTTTTTTAGGAGCAAATAACAATCCTAAGCCTGCACCTATTGCTGCACCTGCTACAAATTTTCCCATTCCCTTTTTACTCATTTTCATCATCACTTTCCTTTTTTATTTTTTTCTTTTTTTTCAATAATAACTTATTAAATATGGAAGCAATTCCATCCACAACTTTATCTGTTGCTAAAGCAATCTTATCAGTAGTGTAATCAATGATATGAAAAAATCCGTTTAAAGTCTGAACTTTATCGTTCACATCTTCTACAACTTTTTCCACTTTACTTAAAGTTATTATTAACTTTACACCTAATATTATGCCAATAATTAAGAAAATTATTAATAATATGTAAATGACTAAAGGCAAAAAATCTAACCAAAAACTCATGATTCATCGTCTTCCTCTCTGTTATCATACATAGAATCAATTAAATCAAATAAATCATTTTCTAATGTGTCTTCTTCAAATTTTTGTTCTTCACTTTTTGTGGGTTCATCTAAAACTTGTAAATCTTCTTCCACTTCATTGTAAAGATTCTTATCTTCTTCCTCTATACTACGCTTGTATTTAGGATTTTCACTAGGTACTGTTTCTAATTCTTCCTCTTCTTTTCTAATTCTTGTACGTTTTTCATTTCGTGTTTCACGCGTATTGCTACGATTTTCATAAGATAAATCAATCTTTTCATCACTAGCTTCGCTTAGTAAATCATCAACGCCTTTTTCTTTTGTATTATAAAACTCTTCTTTTGGCTCTTCAAAAGACCTTTCTATATCATCCTCTAATGTACCAAATGCTTTTTTACGTATTGCATCGACATCAAACACTTTTTTTGGTTTTTCTTCTTTTACCGTGATGATATCTTCTTTTTTATAATTTTTATCGAGCACACCATACACAGGAGAAATGACTGGAGAGGGTCTAAAAGTTTTCTTTTGCGTTGTTTCCGTTGTTGCCTCGCTTTTTACATTTTCTTTACGAGATTGTTTTAACTTTTTGTCATAATCAAAAGAAATAGGCTTTACACGAGTTGTCGTTTCTTTTGGAGTAATGGCAGGCTCTTCCTTTTTTTCCTTTTCAATTAGTGGTTTATAACTTGATTTAAATTCTTCTTCATCAAATTCCGGAAATTTAAAAGTATTTTCAGCTTTAAATAATTCCCTTTCATTTTCTTCCTCTAATAAAGAATCCATATTCTTTTTCTCTATTTCTGGCTTTTTTTCTACACTTACATCCTTTATAACTGATGCTGGTTTTTCTTCAGGAGTTTCTTTTATAGGTATTTCTATTTCCTCTTCTTCAAATAAGGCATTTTTTAATTTATTAAATAATCCCATTTTTTCTTTCACCTCTTAATTAATTAAATCTGTATCTGGTACATCATTTTGACTTGTTTCGGAAGTAGCCTCGTCACTACGTTTTATGACACTATTATCGCTGCCTACAGTTTCAAAAATGTTGTATTCGTTTTCATTATAATTTAAAATGTCTTCCCCTATCATATTTTCGATTATTTTATCATTATAAGAGATAGAACTTAATAAAGAAATCGCATAACTCAACATTTCTTTGATGTCCTTATTATTTACTATCACTTCTATTTTAGCATAATTATACATAATTTCAATTAAATATTTGTCATTTTCTTGTAAATTTATTTCTAAATACCCAAATTTATCGTCTTTTGTTATTTTTTTAGAATAATAGGAAATACTATTTTCTTGGTAAGAATCTTTTACTTTGTTATAGTAACTAATTAAATCAATATATAGATATAAGTTATATTTTTCACTTTTTAAAGTTACGTTGTTGTTTAAATCTTCTAAAACAATTAATCCTTTAGGCAAGTAATAACTAAATCCTTGAGATGTTTTATTTTTGAATGTTATTTTTTGCTCATACAAACCGAAATCTAAGATTTCTTCATAACTGCTTTTGCTTATGTTCCTACATCCTGTTAATAAGAATGTTAAGATTAGTAGTAGCAGAACTTTTTTCATAAGTTCCCTCCTATCGTACTTTATCATTATAACAAATAATTGTTTTTTTTTGAATAGTTTTTAAACTCTTTTATCTCGTTTGAGTATAATTCATTTCTTTTACATAATTGTTTACTAATTCTTTAATTTCACTTTCAGTAAAAGAATATTCCGATTGATTTTCATCTAAAAGGCCATAATAGTTTAAGACATCTTTTAAATAAAGAGGCTTTTCTAAAGAAAATTCTAGTTTCATTAGAATATTTCCATCTACTTGAAAATCTTCTTCCGAATTTATAATCTCACAATGATTTAGTGAAATGCATAAAGTCCAAATTGTTCTGTAGTTAATTGCATCCAATAATAAGGCTCTAATCTAAATTCATTTCCATTTTCTATAAATAAATTGCGAAATAAATTATATTTTCTTTGCATTGTTAATAAATATTCCTCGTTTAAAATATCTGTTAGTTCTAACTCTGCAACATTTTCAAGGGTTACGGGGTAGTAATAAGAAAAAATGGTAAGATTAGATTTATATCTTAAATTTTCTTCACTTTGATACAATATTTCTTGGTTTTGATTTTGAAGTATAAACCCAATTGTATTTTGAGAAGTTAATCCAATTTGTAATTTTATATTTTCAAGATAATCTTCGGCTAGAACACTTCCA
>CAZIDI010000074.1:0-5448 GCA_964537805.1 uncultured Muribaculaceae bacterium
CTTTAAGAGCATTACGTACAGGCTCTAAAGTGGAATCAAATAAGTCACGACATAAGTCTTCAAATTTCGCTTTCGTTAAGTTGACTTCTAAGTGTACTGGTCCATCTTCTTTTTGAGAAATAAATGGTAAAGAAATTTGTGTAGAAGCCATTCCAGATAAATCTTTTTTAGCTTTTTCTGCGGCATCTTTAAGTCTTTGCATTGCCATTTTGTCTTTCGATAGATCAATCGAATTTTCCTTTTTAAATTCTTCGACTAAGTAATCAATAATACGATTATCAAAGTCATCTCCACCTAAACGATTGTTACCACTTGTTGCTTTAACTTCAAAGATTCCATCTCCAAGTTCTAGTATAGAAACATCAAATGTACCTCCACCTAAATCATAAACTAAGATCGTTTGTAATTTATCTTGTTTTTCAAGTCCATAAGCAAGGGCTGCTGCAGTTGGTTCGTTTACAATTCTTTCTACTTCTAAACCAGCAATTTTTCCAGCATCCTTGGTTGCTTGACGTTCTGCATCGTTAAAGTAAGCAGGAACTGTAATAACCGCTTTGGTTACTTTGTCTCCTAAGAAACTTTCTGCATCTGCTTTTAATTTCATTAATATTTTTGCACTGATTTCTTGTGGAGTATACTTTTTACCGTTTACTTCCACTTTTTCATTTGTACCCATTTTTCTTTTAATAGAAGAAATGGTATTTTTGTTTGTTACGGCTTGACGTTTTGCGTTTTCACCGACTAATTCTTCTCCGTTATCTTTAAATGCAACAACACTTGGAGTGGTTCTATTTCCTTCTGCATTTGCAATAACAACAGGTTTTCCTCCCTCTAAGTATGCTACACATGAATTTGTTGTACCTAAATCGATACCAATAATTTTTGCCATATTATATTCACCTTTCCTTTTCTATTCACTTACTTTGACCATGGCAGGTCTAAGAAGTTTATCTTTATACATATAGCCTTTTTGTAAGACTTCTACCACTTTATCTTTTTCTACACCTTCTACTTTAGTCGTTAGCACGGCTTCCATAAAGTTCGGGTCAAAATCTTGATTCAAGCAATCTATTTCTTTTATTTCTTTGGCATTTAAAATATTGACCAAATTAGAATAAATCATTTTAAATCCACTCAAGAATTTCGATAATTCATCTTCTAAGTTTGTATCATCAAGTTGTATTGCTCTTTCAAAATTATCAATGGTGGGAAGAAGTTCTTTTGCAAATTCTATTCCTTCGTACTTATGAAGTTTTGCAATTTCTTCTTCATATCTTTTACGCATATTTTGCATTTCTGCACTAATACGTAATATTTTTTCTTGTAGATTTTTATTTTCTTCTTTTAAAGTTTCGACTTCTTTATTTTCTTTCTTTTTCTTAGAATGTTCTTTTTTGTTGTCTTTTTCTTCTACTTCTTTTTCTTCTTTTTCTGCAACTTTTTCTTCTTTTGTTTCTTCACTATTCATTTTTATCACCCTCCTTATCTAGTTCATTTAAGGTTTTTTGCAAGTAATTAAGTAAGCCAACGACTCGGTCATATTCCATTCTTTTTGGACCAACAATTGCAATTGTTCCTTCTTCTCCATTCAGTCGATATTTACTTTTAATAATCGTTACATTAGGATCAAATTCTGTTTCTTCGCCAATATAGATTTTAACATCTCCATCGGTTGAATCTTCTTCAATCCTATTAATGAATTCTTTATCTTCAAACTTACTTGCCAATTTTTTAATTTTCGAAGCATCATTATATTCTGGCTCATCAAATATTTTTGTTTTTCCGCCAAAATAGACATTATGACTTTTGTTTATAAAGTCTGTAAATGCATCTTGAAATATATTATACACGGCTTCATACTGCTTAATTTGTCTACTTATGATAGGTTTAATTTCAAATTCCAGTCTTTTTGATACTTCATTTATGGGAGTCCCAACTAGCATTTTATTAATAATTTCACAAGTCTTTACAATTTCTTTCATTTCGGCTTCATTCTCTAATAAAAATTGTTTATTTTCGACAATTCCTTTATCTGTACAAACTAAAGCCACAATTTTATTGTCTGTTATAGGAATAATGCTTACTTGTTTTAATGTATTTTCATCTGAACTTTTTCCTAAAATAATACTCGTATAATTTGTAAGTTCACTAATGATTTCCACCGTTTTATTAATGGCATCACTTAAAGCAAGTTCATTATTTTTGAAAATAGTTTGTAATTTTAATACATCTTCTCCCGTTAATTCTTTAGGTTTCATTAAATGCTCTACGTAATATTTGTACCCTGCTTCACTAGGAACACGTCCAGAAGAAATATGGTTCTTTTCAAGTAAGCCTAGACGTTCCAATTCTGCCATTTCATTTCGAATAGTAGCACTAGAACAATTAAACTTTTTACATAATGACTTAGAACCAATAGGTTTTACTGTTTTAATATAAGACTCGACAATGGCTTTTAGTAGTTTATTTTGTCTATCTCCCAATTTCATCACCTCTTTAGCACTGTAATCTCTAAGTTGCTAATTATCATTATAATAGTATGCTTAGCACTTGTCAATATATGAGTGCTAATTTTTAAAAATTTTTTGTAAAATAAAAAAACAAGCGACTATTTTTTCAATAATCTACTTGCTTTTTCTTCTTCATATTCATAATTTTTAGGGATCCAGTGTTCTACTTGCTTTAAGGCTTCTTGTAATGATTCTTTCCAAAAAAGGTAGTCTTCATCGCTACACAACATCATCTCTTGAAAACAATCTTCCATAAACGCAATCTCTTTTTGTAATCCTGCACTTTCTTCATAGTATTTTAAACGATTATAATTTTCTAAATATTTTGTTATAGGGGATGTTTTTTTACTTACCATTTCACAATTTCTTAAAAATAAATTTCTTTCTTCTTTTGAAACATTCATCTTGATTAAAATACTTAAAATATAAATTTTTTCCTCTAAAGATAAAGGTTTAAGTGGAAACATATCTTTTAAATCAATAGATGCACTTACTTCTTTTTCTAGAGCTTTATAATCGTATTTTTCACTTTTTTCTGTTTGAAGTTCATTTTTTTCACTTTGTTCTCTTTTTTCCATCTCTTTTGTTAAAATTCGTATTGTAGAGCCTATTATTTTAGGGCTTACATTTAATTTTTTTAAAGCAACATTTATAAACTTCAAATCCTTTTCAGTATAAGAATTTAATTTATCAAAATAGTGTATCTGTAAATATTTGTGCATTAACATAAATAATTTATTTTCTCGTTTTGTTATTTCTATGGCTTCATTAATTTTTTCGTTAATTTCTCGTTCTTTTTTATTCAGTAATTTTGTATAAGTACCACCAATACGAACAAAATCAATCTTTTTTGCTAATTCTTCAAACTTTGCCATACTCATATCTGGTGCATATAGTTTTTTAAATGTATTTAATTCCAACACTTCGTGAATGTAATTTGGATTAATATTAAAAGATAAATTATTTTTTTGTACTACATAAAATATAATATGCATTTTTTCTTTGACATTAAATTCATCAGTTTCTAAGTAATTGGAAATATATTTAAATAGTTTATAAACTGTATGTGTTTTCATAATAGTTTCTTTAGGCATTTTTAAAAAAGCAAGTAATGTTTCTAAGTTTTTTAATTCCCTTTGCATGTCTTTTAAAATAATAGAGCTGTTATTTAATATGGATTGCTTTCTTCTTGTTTCTTCATACTTCTCCATTAAATTCTTGGCTAAAAATATTTTTTCTTCTAGAAAATTTATAAATTTTTCTACAGATTCGTTCATACCAAAAATCCCCCTTAAGTTTTTGGTATTATACCCCTCTCCCCGATGGTTTGTCAATCCCTAAATGCTATGATTGTGCCTTTCGCTAATTTTAATTTGAAATTCCGTTTTTAATAAAAAAACTGAAATAAGTCTTGTTATAATATATTTTATGTTTCCTTGCTAATAAGGAGGTATTGAAAATGAAAAATTGGAAACATTTAACATTTGAACAAAGAAAGACTATTTCATCTGGTATATCACATGGATATAAATTAAAAGATATAGGAGAAAGTTTATTAGTTGATCCAACAAGTGTATCAAAAGAAGTTAAAAGAAATAGAATTGAAATTTCTGTTGGTTTAAAAAATAATTGTAAAAGAACTCAAAGATGGCCTTATGTTTGTACTGGCTGTAAAGAACGATATAATAATTGTCCTTTTACAAAATATAAATATGATGCTACTAAAGCTCAAGAAAAAGCTGATACTAATTTAGTTAATTCTAGACGAGGTATTGATGTTGATGATGAGGAATTCAAACAATTAGATAAAATTATTAAAAATGGTGTTGATAATAATAAATCAATTTATCAAATTAAAGTTGAAAATAATGATACTATTAAAAAATGCGTTTCTACTTTATATGGATATATCAATAAAGGTTATCTTACTACTAAAAAAATTGATTTACCTTATGCAGTTACTTACAAAAAAAGAAAACATAATAAAAAGTATGAGTATTCTGAAAATAAGAAAATTGACAGAACTGGTCATACTTATCTTGATTATCTTGCCTTTTTACATAAGCATCCAGGAACCTACGTCTGGCAACTTGATTTTCTTGGAGCTATAAAGACAGATAACAAGAATATTTTAACATTTATTTTACCTAATTTACAATTCACTTTATTAGATATTATAAGCCAACCTGATTCTACAAAAGTAGTTGAATTTTTTGATGATATTGAGGAAAAAATTGGAATTGATGCATTCAAAGAATTAATTCCAGTAATTTTAACTGATAGAGATCCTAATTTTGCTGATATAGATGGTATTTGTTTTTCTAAAATTACTGGCGAAGAAAGATGTAAATTATTCTTTTGTGATCCTTATGTATCTAATCAAAAACCCAATGTCGAAAATATGAATAAACAAATTAGATTGTTCTTTCCTAAAGGAAAATCTGTCGATATTTATTCAAAAAAAGATATAAAATATATTAATAAAATTATACTTAATAAGCCATTAAGGTCATTAGATGGTAATACACCTAAAGAAGCTTTTATCAAAATTTTTGATGATGATATATTAAATAAATTATTTTAATATTTGTCAATGGCGAACGTAAGTGAGTTCATCTTGACCATTGACAAAATAATTATTTTATAATTGATTGACAAATAAAGTTTACCTTTATTTGTTATCTATTAAATAAAAAGCAAGGAAACTAAAAACTGCAATAAGTCTTAAAAACGGAAATAACCTCCGTATTTTCGTCATGCAAAAAATTATGCCTTTCTTGATAAAATTATAGACTTATTTCCGTTTTATTAACCCTTTTTCGGAAATAAGTCTTATATTTCAAATGTTTTATCAAAAAACGGAATTTAGTCTAAAAATTTGCGAAAAAGAATTGCAAACGCTAATTTTAATTTGAAATTCCGTTTTTAATAAAAAAAC
>CAZIDI010000075.1:0-5398 GCA_964537805.1 uncultured Muribaculaceae bacterium
AACACGAGTCGTTATTATAAAGAAGAAAATATGAATTACAAGCGATTCGACAAAAGATTACAAAACTTTTGCATATAAAAAGTGAGCAAATTTTAAGTTACTCACTTTTTGTTTTATCTAAACAACATAATACTTAAAAACGCAAGGTATATTACTAGTACAATATAACCATTTAATTGATCTGTTTTAGTAGATTTGCCGGTGATTCCAACGGCCATTGTTGTTAAGTATCCACCAATTAATCCTCCAATATGAGCAGCATTATCAATACCCGGTAGCATAAAACCTAAAAACAAATTCATTAAAATTAAAGGTATAATTTGAGCACGTAGGACATTGCCTAAATAAAGTCTATAATGATACCCAAAATAAAGCATACTCCCTAAAAGTCCAAAAATAGCACCACTTGCTCCTACAGAAACAGAAGTAGAAAATAAAGAAGACATTAAACTGCCACTAATAGCACTTACTAAATAAATGATTAAGAATTTCTTCTTGCCAATGAAATTTTCCAGTTGTATGCCAATAACACATAAAGAATAAATGTTTACAAGCAAATGAATAAGTCCCGCATGTAAAAATGTTCCCGTTAAAAGTCGCCATATTTGGCCATTTTTTATAGCAGGGCCACTTACGCCTCCCAACTTATATAATGTGTAGGCATCAAAGTTTCCTTTCCCAATCATAAAGCTTACAAAGAACAAAAAGACACATAAAGCCATTAAAAGATAAGTAACAATAATTTTTTTTGGTTTAAAAGTGGCTTCATAAATCCGATTGTTTTTTTCTGTTTTGGCATTGATATCTTCCGTAACATTGATAATTAAGTCAAGTCCTTTGGTATCTTTTAATAATTTATTTCCAATTCCTGGAAAAAAGTTTTCCATTTTACTTGTATCTTTATCACTAATATCTTTTACAACTACAGATTTAATATGTTTATCATCTTCTACTTTTACTTCTTCATTGACATCTAAAAAAATATTAAATGTATTCATAGAGAAAGATACTGTTTTTCTTTTTATCTGACGCATGACATTATGAATCTTAAATAGATCTGTTTTAAATTGTTCTTCATTGTGAATATAATTTGAGTTAATACGTACAATTTTATACTTAGCTTCACTATTTTCTAGCCATACTTCATCTTTTACGCCATTGACAATAATCGGCGTATAGTTTTCTTCAGTGATAAAATAGTGGACCAAACGCATAACAATTTCATCTTTTTTAGTAATCGTAATTGTATTCATATATTGCATCTCCTTTTAGTACTATTATTTTAGTATATTTCATATCTTTAGTAAAGAGGTGATTTATGCTAAATTTTTATTTAACCATTGGATTTGTCATTTCTCACCTTTTTCTTTTAATTCCTATTAAAAAAATAATTCTTACTGACAAAATCGACAATGATTTTTTATTTATCTATATTAGTAATTTGTTGTTACTTCTTCTTTTATGCTATTATTTTATTATTTCCAATTATTTGTTTTTTTCCTTTTTCATTTCTTTATTCTTAATGATTTTTTCTTATTTACTCATTTACCATATCAAAAATCTTTTGGGAAAATATCAACTTTTTAGTATTCCCTACTTTTTCATAAGCGTTTATGCTTTTGCCAATATTTTAATGTTATGTTTATTCTAAATGATTTAAGTACTCTTTAAAATAATCTGGTAATTCACTTTCAAAATGCATAGACTCTTTCGTTATAGGATGAGCAAAATCTATCGTTTTAGAATGTAAGAATTGTCCAACTTCTTTTAGGATTTGATGGCCATATACGGGATCATTGAATACCGGGTAGCCAATATATTTCATATGTACTCGAATTTGATGAGTTCTTCCTGTTTCTAAATTTAGTTTTACTAAAGTATGGTTTTTATATCTTTTTAATACTTTTAAATACGTAATTGCATTTTTAGAATTCGTAGCAGTAACTGCCATTTTTTTACGATTTTTAATATCTCTGCCAATAGGAGCATCAATTTTTGCTTCGTTATGAGGAAGTACTCCACACAATAGAGCAACATATTCTCTTTTTACGGCGTGAACTTTAAAGTCATCCGATAATATTTCGTGGGCTTTATTGGATTTAGCCACTAACATAAGTCCAGATGTATCTTTATCTAAACGATGCACAATTCCTGGGCGGCTTTCCCCGTTTATATCACTTAAGTTTTTCGTATAATACATAAGACCATTGGCAAGAGTATTTTCACGATTCCCACTTCCCGGATGGACAACTACTCCACTTGGTTTATTGATTACCATAATATCTTCATCTTCAAAAACAATATCTAAATTCATCTTTGTTGGTACGACATCACTTTTGCTTTCATACTCTTTTAAAATTTCAATACTATCTCCTTCACTTACTAAAAAACTAGGTTTTATAGTATTTCCATTTACTAAAATATTTCCCTCTTTTATCATTTTTTCGATAATACTGCGAGAATACTCTAATTTTTCACTTAAATATTTATCTATTCTTATTTTTTCTACTTCAACTAAAAACTTAGTCATGTTGATCTTCTCCTTTAAAAATGGCAAGAATAAGAAGAAAAACACCAATCACAATAAAAGTATCTGCTAAATTAAATATAGGATAGTAATAAGAAAATATTTTAAAAGATAGAAAATCTCTTACATAACCTAAAAAGATTCTATCAATTAAATTTCCAACAATTCCACCTATCATAAATCCAAAAGCTACATTATTTCTTCTGTTCTCTTTAAAATTATTCATAAAACGATATAAGATAAATAAAGCTGCTATGGAAACAAAGATTAAAAAATCGACTTTGTTATTCAAAAGACTCCAAGCTGCGCCATAGTTTTCAATAAAGTGAATGGCAAAAAAATTTTTAATCAACACTATCCTTTCATCTAAAGCAAAAAAGATACCAATTAAAATTTTGGTGATTTGGTCAAAAAATAAAGAAAGAACAGCTACAATAAAAATTTTTCGGTTCATAATTTTTTCTCCTCAAGTATTATAGCAAAAAGAAGGCTTAAATTTCAACCAATATAACATCTTCTCCTATTTTTTTTATTTGATTCATACTAATATTTACTTCGCCATTCGAACTAAAAAAACGAAAAAAGCGTTTAGGTTCCACAATAAAATAATTCACACTTCCATTTTCTAAAAGTTCAATATCCACTATTCTTCCCAGTTTTCTTCCATCAAGTAAACTCACTACATCTTTTACTTGCAAATCTGAAATACGCATAGATACCACCTTTATAAAAAATATGTAAATATTAAAAAAAAAGAACTTTTTTATTTTTTTGGTTTTTCATAAATAAAAAATATCTTTATACGTTAGTCTACAATAGCTAGCTCAACTTAATTGTTGCTCCACTTGGAGCAATATTTGGATAATAAATACAATTATTAGTAAATTATCACTATTTCGTTCCAGTAGAACCAAACCCACCTGTTCCACGCTCAGATTCATCTAATTCATTCACTTCTATAAAGTCTGCTTTTAAATATGGGGTAATTATAAATTGGGCAATTCTTTCATTAACTTCAATTTTTTGTTCTTCGTTACTATGATTATGTAAAGCCACCATTACTTCTCCACGATAATCAGAATCTACTACCCCAACTTTATTTGCTGGAGCCAAATGTCTTTTACTGGCAAGTCCACTTCTAGCATAAATAAGTCCTGCATACCCTTCTGGTAAAGCAAATGATAAACCAGTTGGTACTAATTTTGTTTCGTGTGGTGCAAATGTCATATCCCCTTCTATACAAGCATAAAGATCTGCACCTGCAGCATTTTCTGTTCCATAAGTTGGAATTTTAGCATTATCTTTTACCTTTTTAATTTCTACTTTTTCTACTTTCATTTTTCTCTACTCCTTACTACAATTTCATTATACTAAAAAAACATCTATTTGATAAGACGTTTTACGTTTTCTATGGCATTTTTTTCAATACGAGAGACTTGGGCTTGAGAAATTCCTAAAGATTGGGCAATTTCCATTTGGGTTTTTCCAATAATAAAGCGTGATACTAAAACATTTCTTTCCCGTTCTTTAATTTTATTAATGGCTCGCCTTAGGGAGATTAACATATCTTTATCTTGTCCCATATCTTTTTTATCTGCAATTTGGTCAAGCAAATAAATAGTATCTCCTCCATCATTATAAATTGGCTCAAAAATACTCATTGGTTCTTTTAGTGCATCCAATGCAAAATTAATTTGATATTCATCAATACCTAAATACTCTGCAATTTCTTGATTTGTTGGTTCTATACCATGTGATTTTAAATATTCTTCTTTATATTTAATAATTTCATAGGCTTGATCTTTAATACTTCTGCTAACTCTAATGGGGGTATTGTCTCTAATATAACGTTTAATTTCTCCAATAATTAAAGGACAAGCATAAGTAGAAAGTTTTAAGTTATAAGACAAATCAAAATTATCAATGGCTTTAATTAATCCAATTACCCCTACTTGAAACAAATCATCCATATTGTATTTTTCTTTGTTAAAACGTTTTAAAATACTTAATACTAGTTTTAAATTTCCATTAATCAACTCTTCTTTGGCACATTCATCTCCCGCTTGGTACTTTTTAAATAATTCATTCATTTCACTTTGTTTTAATACCTTAATATCACTCGTATTAAGCCCCGTAATGTCTACTTTGTATTTGCTCATATAAAAACTCCTTTCATAGTTGTTTTGTTATAAAAAGAGTTTTTTTATTCAATTTTATTAAAGTTCTTTACTTACTACATATTTTAAAAATGCCTTTTTTGGTTTTTATAATAATAATTATGTTAATCGTTGTTGTACTTCGTTTAATATAAAAAATGACGCCATACCAAACACATATATTTTTATATGATGTAAGGTGTAGCGTCTTCACAAACCAGTAAGGCGTTATCTAACTTGATAACACTTACATTTATATCTTACACAATTTTGTGTTTTAATACAACTCTTTCTTATGTTTTTAATAAACTTTTTAAATTTTTAATGACTTTCTTTTCTATTCTAGATATATAAGATTGGCTAATCCCAAGCATTTCTGCTACTTCTTTTTGGGTATATTCCTCTGTATTATTTAAACCATATCTTAAGATCATAATTTGTTTATCTCTAGGCTCTAGTTTATTAATCTCATCTGCAAGCATTTTCTTATCCATAGAGTTTTCAAACTCCTTAATGACGACATCTTCATCGGTTCCTAAAATATCTTCTAGATGTAATTCATTTCCTTCCGAATCATAATTTAGAGCATCTTCAAACGATATTTCCGTTTTTCTTCTTTTATTCTTACGAAGAAACATCAAGATTTCGTTGGCAATACAACGAGAAGCATAAGTAGCAAGTTTAATATTTTTATCAATTTTATAAGTATTAATTC
>CAZIDI010000076.1:0-5305 GCA_964537805.1 uncultured Muribaculaceae bacterium
AAAGTTTGAAATAACTTTCTTACTCGCACCAGATTGATAGGAAACTCGAACTTTTATGCTTCGAGTTTTAATATGTATAAAATGCCTTGAATATGTTGACACAATAAAAATATTCATTTATATTATAAAACTACTAAAATTTAAAACAATAATTTTACTTTTAATATAATGATATCTATATAAAAGGAGTTTGAATTATGAATATAACGGAAGTTGCAGCATCTATTTTAGATATTTCAAAAGATATTTTTCAAATAAATGAAGAAAATAATCCCCAAGTCATTTTTAAAGGTAAAACTTTTTTAATAAAAGATGAAGACATAACTGTAGAGTGGAATGATTGTAAAGATAGTTTTTATCATTTTGAATGCCCAGAAATACGTGGTGTAATAATTAAAAATGAAAAATATGTATTAAAATAAACAATGAAAAAAAGCTTTACGCATTAATTGTTATGAATAAAGTATTTTTTGCCATACTAATATTGGTGATACCTTATGAATGAAAAAAAATACAATGAAGAACTATTTTCTTTCATAAAAACAGCAACTTGTTCTTTTACTGGAGTAAAGGAAATAAAAAGAATCCTTTTAGAAAAAAACTTTTTAGAATTAGAAGAAAATGAAATATGGAATTTAGAAAATGGTCAAAAATATTTTGTCACAAGGAATGATGCTTCTATCATTGCTTTTACTTTAGGTAGCCACGATAGTTTTAATATTACGTGTACACACATTGATACTCCCTCTTTTTCTATAAAACCAAAAAATGCGATTTATGAAAAAAATTATTTAAAAATCAATGTTACTCCTTATGGAGGACTTTTAAACTATGCTTGGTTAGATGAAGCATTATCTATTGCTGGAAGAGTCATTATTAAAAATAAAAATACCTATTACAAAGAAATTATGGATTTAAAAAAAACTATTCTTTGTATTCCTAGTGTAGCCATTCATCAAAACGATACGGCAAATGATAATCTAAATTTAAATAGCCAAATCGATATGATTCCCTTTCTTTCTTTAACAAACGAAAAAGAACCTATAAAAAAATTAATAAAGGAAAAAATTAAATTAAAACAAGAGGATGAAATATGCGACTACGACTTATTTTTGTATGCAACGGCAAATCCTACTTATTTTGGACTACATAATGAATGTATCCTATCTCCAAGAATCGATGACTTAGCTTGTGTATTTCCTGCATTAAAAGCATTTATTAACCAAAAGAAGAATAAAAACAATACTATTTTTTGTGCATTTAATAGTGAAGAAATTGGAAGTTTAACAAAAGAAGGAGCAGATTCTTCTTTCTTAATGGATATATTAAAGCGAATCACCGCCCAAGAAGAAAAAGAACTAGCAAGTATTATAAACAACTCTACTATTTTAAGTGCAGACAATACACACGCTACACACCCCAACCATCCGGGAAATAGCGATGTAAATAATGAAGCTCTTCTAAATCAAGGAATTGTAATTTCAAAAGATTCTTCCTCAACCACTGATAGTATTACATCTTCAATTTTTAAGGGAATATGTGAAAAAGCAAAAGTTCCTTATCAAGACTTTGTTACCAAAAATGATATGACAAGCGGAAGCACTTTATCTGGTATCAGTTTAAGGCATGTCAGTATTGATTCCATCGATATAGGTCTGGGACAACTGGCAATGCACGGAGCAAGAGAAATTATGGGCAGCAAAGATTCTTACTTTTTATACCAAGCCTTTAAAAAGTTTTATGAAACAAAAATAGAAAAAGAAAAAGATAGAATTAAATTAATATAAGCATTCTATCTTTTTATTATTTCACATACATTGTAAGTTTATTCTATCGCAATCCAAAATTCTATTTTACTTTCTTTATAAACTTTAATTTAGGTAAGTCCTTTAATTTATATTTTGATTTAGAAAAAAAATATTCACATTTACCATCACCTAAAAAAAATAAGATTATTTCTTATCTTTTATAAGTTTCTGCTTTTTCTAATCTTTCGCTTTGTTCTCTTAAAAACCCCTGATTTTTAAGAAAAAAACAAATAGCTTGCCAAGAATTCATTGCCTCTGGCATAGAAGGCATATTAGAATAATCAAAATCTCCTAAAGAGTGCTTTGAATGAATCACTTCACAATCTTCACCATTTTCTCTTTCTAAAAAAAGTTCTCTTCTTGGGTCTAATAAATCTACATAATAACCATCTTTATAAAGTAAAATTGTTGGTGTTTTACATATATGATGAAATGGCAAATCAATTCCCACTTCCCCTACATATTTTTCACGAACAGAAATGGTACTAATATCTGCATAATAAAATTGTTCTATTGGGTATTTTCTTAAAATTCCTTTCATCTTACTCTTCCTTTCAATGTACAACTATGATAAAACTTTTCTTGTTAAAACACAAGTTTAACTTTATAGGTTGTCAACTATTTTACAATTAATTACAATGAAGTAATTCTTTTAATAATTTCTATTAATAAGGGTAGTATTTTTAAAAAAATAGAAATTTCTTCTGGTTGCAAACTATTTTTCTGTATAAAGGAAGAAAATAAATGGTTCCCTAGTTTTTCAATATCTTCTATTTGCCAAGACTCTAGTAGCTCAAAAAGAAAGGAAACTATTTTTTCTTTTTGGGTACTTGGAACACTTTCTAAAATTTCATTTAATAAACTACATAGTTTTTTCGTTTCTTCGCTTAATTCTTTTGTATAAATAAAATGATTATTTAGAACTAACCAGGAATATAAATCGTGCTGTAAAAAATCGATTTGCTTGCTTTTAATAATTACGGTTTTTGTATCTTGATTAAAAATATTGCCTACTATACTTGCTTTTGGAATATAAGTAATGATTTTTTCTTTTCTTTCTTGATACTCTTTTGTTTCTACTATTTCTTTACTAAAACCAGGACCATCGTTATTGTAAATTTGCATAATTTTGTCAAATTCTTTACAAAAAAGGGAAGCATACATAGCAAGATTCCCTCCTTTAGAATGTCCTCCCACATAAACAATCTTTTTTGTAGAAGTCAAAATTTCATTTAAATAAACCACTGCTCTTTCTTGCGCTGGGATTTCCTTTTTATAACTGAGAGCAAAATCTTCTTTCCAGCCAGTTAAAGATTCATCTGTACCTTTAAATGCTACAAAGATAGTATCATTAGGCAAAATAAAGGTTAATCCAGCAATTTGCATTTCCTCTTCCACATTAACCACATTAAAATAGCGAGTAACTATAACATCTTTAAAACGTTTGCTTCCACTTAACTTTTGAAATAATTGATTTTGATTTTTTTTAAATAAGCTATCTTCTTTTATTTCTGAGTATTCTGTATATAAGTCTTCTATTGTTTTTCTATCGTAATAAGTAAGAATATTTTGAAGATTGCAATAAGAAAATGCACAAAAAATTAAATTATCTACCTCGTTTATAGGTTCTTTTGTAAATGGAATATCACCACGCCATTCTAAATATTCAAAAAGTGTATTCATATTTTTTCCTTTCTTTATAATATAAGATGATAATTACAAGAATTTGACAAAATATTCAAAAAAAGATAGTATTTAATAAACAAATGTAGTGTAAGAGGTACAAACAATGAATCGAACAGAGCTTAAAAAAAATGCAAAGCAAGTATTAAAGAAAAACTATTGGAGAACCATCGCTGTAGTTTTTTTCCTAGCTGTATTACTTGGGAATTTCAATATATTTACAAAAAATCATTTAAAATTAACAGATATTCCGTTTAAAACTCCTTTTTCTAGTTCCATAAATGCTGATATTGTTAACGAAACAATTGAAAAAGTAGGAAATTTTCAAATTGATTTATCTTCTTACAAACCAACTAGAGGAATACTGGCTAATGTATTTAATAATGTTACGGCATCGGGTAGTTTTATCTTTGGACTTATCAATTCCTTTAACCAACTTATCTTTCATGAACGTTTATGGAGTAGTATCCTTATTTTACTAGGAGCCATACTTTCATTTCTATACTTCTTTTTTGTTCGAAATGTATTTATTGTTGGAGAAAAACGTTTTTTCTTGGAAAATAAAAATCATAAAAAAACAAAATTTATGAGAATTTTTCAACCTTATAAAGTAAAACATTTAAAAAATATTACACTGACTATGTTTTATAAAACAATGAAAGAATGGCTTTGGTATTTCACAATTATTGGGGGATTTATAAAGCATTATGCTTACTACTTAGTTCCTTATATTTTAGCAGAAAATCCTGGGATAAAAGGAAATGATGTTATAAAATTATCCGAAGACTTAATGAAAGGACATAAATGGCATACATTTTTACTTGATTTATCTTTTCTTGGTTGGAAAATACTAGATGCAATTACTCTTCATCTAATAGGAATTCTTTTTGTAAATCCCTATAAAGAATGTACAGTAGCAGAACTTTATTTTGAAATAAGAACAGAAGGGAAAAAGAAGAAAATTAAAAATACCAATGAATTAAAAGACAATGAACTTGAAAAAATAGAAGGTTATTATCCAATCGATAAATATATTTATGAAGAAAAGAAATCTAAAAAATGGTTACATACAGATTTTAATAAAAAGTATTCTTTAGATTCTATTATTTTGATGTTCTTTACTGCCTCTATCATTGGATGGCTTTGGGAAGTCGGACTGAATTTATTTCAGTATGGATTCTTTGCCAATCGTGGTACTTTGCATGGACCATGGATACACATTTATGGTTGGGGGCTTATGCTCATCTTACTACTTCTAAAACCTTTTCGAAAGCGCCCTCTTTTAACATTCTTCTTAGTTATTTTTCTTTGTGGTACTTTAGAATATACTACTGCTTGGTACTTAGAAACATTTAAACAAGCAAGATGGTGGGATTATGATGGATTCTTTCTAAACTTACATGGTCGAATCTGTTTAGAAGGCTTAATTAGTTTTGGTATCGCCGGTATCGCCTTTATTTACTACGGGGCACCTTTTTTAGATAGTCTATTTATGAAAATTCCAAAGCAGATCAAAATGATTCTATGTATTGTACTTTGCCTTCTTTACGTTATAGATTTTGCTTATTCAAGCAAACATCCTAACACAGGAGATGGAGTTGCCCAAAGCTTTCTAAATACTTATAGTATTGCAAATAAACAAGACAGTCATCTGTTTAAATGACTGTTTTTATATTTTCATTTCCTTTTCTAAAGCGAATATTTCTTCTTTAGTAAGTCCTGTAATTTCCACTATTTCTTCTGTAGAAAATTTTTTGGCAAGCATCTTTTTTACAGTTTCTATATTCCTTTGCTTTAGTTCTTCATTTTCTAAC
>CAZIDI010000077.1:0-5277 GCA_964537805.1 uncultured Muribaculaceae bacterium
CATTAATTCCTTGTTGTCTTGTATTATAAGCAATATAAGCATAACTAATTCCTATGATTAGAGTTAGTAATACTAGGATACTACTTACTATTAGTATTTTCTTCTCCGTTCTCCCTAGGGTTTTTCTTTTGCTTTCTGGTATTTTCTTACCCATGTTTTCTTTCATTTTCTTCCTCCATCTATTATCTAAATTATAAAACACATTTGTTTTATTTTCAATTAAAAATAGACAAGGATATTACTACTTTGTCTATTTTAAACATTATTTTTTATTGAAATAAATTTTTAACTCTTGTAAAAAACGTTTCCTTTTCTTCGGTATTTGTTGTTTTCTTTTCTTCTTTTGGTACTTTAACGCTATCTACAACAAGAACAAATTTTGTATTTCCTTCCATTTTTTTATCACTAGAAGCAAAAGTCTTATATTGATTTCCTAATTTTATAACTGCCTCTAATTTGTTGCTAGTACTATTCATTTCTTTAGACATACTTGAAAGTTTTGCTATTCCATTTGTATTAAAAGTATGGATTCCTTTATTTAAAGTACTTGCTCCTGTTTTCAGTTCTTTTGTTCCACTCACAAATTTTTTCATTTCATTATTTAATGTGTTTTCTCCCTTTGCAAGTTCTGTTGTTCCAGATACTAAAGTAGAAGTTCCTTTTTGTAATTGCTTTAAACTACTAATAAAGGTATCAATTGCTGTAGTATCGGTTACACTTTTATATAAACCTAAAATCATTGCATCTTTTTGGTCTTGTGGTGTATAATTGATACTTTTCAAATAATTTGAAACCATTTGTAATTCGGAATTAGAAGCCATTTCCTTTTTGGCAGCCTCTAAAGAAGCAATCATTTTAGAAACACCCTCATCTACTGTTATCGTTCCGGATTTTATTTTCTCTAAATTCTTATAAATACTATCTATACCACTTGCAAGTTCACTACTACCACTACTTAACGTTTTTAAACCCGTAAGTAATTCTTTAGAACCATCTTCAATTTTATTAATGGAAGTTTGTAATGTATTAACACTTGTTGATAAACTGTCTAATGTATCAAATATTTTTAAATCCTCTGATTCTAATAATTTTGGTGTAGATAAAGAATAAAGTGTAGGAAGTTCAAATTTTTCTGTATCTAAAGAAATTTTAATGGTATCTAAATTTTTAAGTTCCTTCAATCCTAAACTTTCATATAAACCAGGTGTACTTACTCCTACTAAAATATATTGACTACCATTATCAATCACTTTTCCATTGGTTACTTCTATATTTTTATTTCCTTCACTAGAAAAGGTAGTTCCTGTAACAATCGTAAATGGAGTATATAAGTTTTCCTTTTTTCCATTTACTTTTACTAGTTGTTTGCTATTATTTTGATACTCAATTTTAATGGTAACGTGGCCTTTTTTCCCAATTAAGTCTTGTAAATCTATATCTTCTCCATCCAATTGGTAAGAGATATTCATTTCTATTGGTAAATCTTTCTTTGTAGTTCCTTGGTAAAAGATACTATTTCCATTACTTTGCCAAGTAAGTAAATTATTATTTCTTTCATAAGTATGGTTACTATATGTATTTACAATATCTTCTAGATCTGAATAATCTTTAATAACCTCTTTTTCTTCCGTATTGACTAAGTGTTCATTTACAACAACACTTTTTACACTTCCATCAGTATTTAATTTAGCATAAACGGTTTCTTCTTTGTTTAAAGCAAAGACATTATTTGGTACTAGCGCAAGCATTCCCACAAACATTGCCGCTATGACGGCTCTCTTTTGATTATTTTTCATATGATCCCTTCCTTTCGTTTTTGTTGTTTTTAAAATCAATTTATCAAAAATAAGCAAGATAGATGGTAATACCATAATGACTACTACCATACTAATAATGGCCCCTCTTGAGATGAGTGTGCATAATGCTCCCACCATTTCAAGTTCTGAATATACTCCTACTCCAAAGGTTGCAGCAAAGAAACACAATCCACTTACAAATATAGAATTACTACAGTACTCCATCGTTTCTAGTACAGCCTTTTGTTTCTCTATTCCTTCCGTTCTTAATTTCATATAATTGGTTGTCATAAGAATTGCATAGTCAATGGTAGCCCCTAACTGAATCGTTCCTAACACAATTGGTGCAACAAATGGTAAAGTAACTCCCCCAAAATATGAAGCAGACATATTTAAGAAGATTGCAAATTCAATGGCTAAAATGAGAAGGATAGGTAAACTAAAGGATTTTAGAACAAATACCATAATGATTAAGATACAAATAATAGAAGATGCGTTTACGTTTGTAAAGTCCTCATCACTTGTAGTAACTAAATCTTTCATAAGTGGCCCTTCTCCTGCAAGAATAGCATTTTCATCATATTCACGAATGACATTATTCACTAACCCAATTTGTTCATTTAATTCATCACTAGCAATTTCATAAACAGAATTAACAAGCATCATTTGGTAATTGCCACTTTCAAAGATACTTAATACATCCTTTGGTAACATATCTTTGGTAAGTCCTAAACTTTCTAACTTAGAGAAAGATAGAACAAAATCAATTCCCTCGATATTTTCTATTTTTTCAACCATTTCTTGGACATTTTCTATTTTCATATCTTTGTTATAGAGAATAATTTCTGGAGAAACTATATTAAATCTTTCTTTTAATTCAGTGTTTGCTACACTACTATCTAAAGTCTCTGGTAAACTTTTGTCCATTTTATAATACACATCTACTTTAGAATTGGCAAAATACACTGGAATGAGTAACAATAGGAAAAGACCAAAGATGACTTTATGATGGCGTACTACAAATGCATTTAATGGTTTAAAGTTTATCTTCAATTCTTTATGTTTCGTTTTTTCAATCCATTGATCAAAGAAAAGTAATAAACTTGGAAATACCGTTAAAACACAAACAACTCCTAAAAATACCCCTTTTGCCATAACAAGCCCTAAGTCACGGCCTAATGTTAAATTCATAGTAATTAAAACTAAGAATCCGGCAATTGTGGTTAAAGAACTTCCCGTTACTGATGTAAATGTATCCTCAATGGCTTCTTGCATTGCTACATTTTTCTCCAAACCGCTCTTTTTCTTTTTCTCATATGCATGATATAAAAATATCGAAAAGTCTGTCGTAACCCCAAGTTGCAAGACCGCAACTAAAGATTTGGTAATATAAGAAATTTCTCCGAGTAATATATTAGAACCTAAATTAAATAAAATAGAAATTCCTATATTGGCTAACAATAGAACCGGTACTAAATAAGAATCTAGAGAAAGTTCTAAGACAAGCAAACATAAGATAACGGCAATTACAATATAGATAGCAATTTCACTTTCCGATAAATCCATTGTATCTATTACCATCGCACTCATTCCACTAATTTTCATAGAATCATTCGAAATTTCTTTCATCTGGCGAATGGCATCAATAGTTGTTAAAGATGATGTAGATTCCTTAAAAGTAACAAACAATAGATCTGTATTTTCTTTATGAAGTTTTTCCGTTACTTCACTTGGTAGAAAGTCAATTGGAATATTCGTACCAAGAGCATCATAAATCGAAACAACTTGATTTACGCCATCAATGGCTTTAAATTTTTCCTCTAAAGCAAGAATTTCTTTACTTGGAATGTTTTCGGCAAGAACTACCGTATAGGCTCCCATTCCAAATTCATCTGTTAAAATATTTTGTCCCTCTACGGTTTCAATTTCTTCTGGTAAATATACTAAAATATCATAATTAATCTTTGTCATATGCATTCCAATAAAGGAAAGAACCATTAATAGAAGAGAAACAATCAATATTTTATTTTTATTTTGGCAAATTTTATTTGCTAATTTTTTCATAATACCCTCCATTCGTTTAATCATTTTATTCAAAACTTAAAAAAATTGCACCTACAAAATGAAAAAAGTGTTGGATATCTTTACTATTTTATAAAAACGTATGTATAAATAAGCAACATTATGTAGGTTATCTTTACAAATGTAGAAAAAAGAGTATAATACGATTTAGGTGATACTTTATGAATAAAAAAGATTTACGAGTGATAAAAACAAAAAATACATTGTATGAATCCTTACTTACTCTTATGAAAGAAAAAACATTTGAAGAAATAAAAGTATCTGATATTTGTAACACGGCCTTAATCAATCGTTCTACTTTTTATGCTCACTATACAGATAAATATGAATTACTCGCCGATTATATCAAAAATTTAAAAGCATCTTTAACAGAAGAATTAGAGAAAAACCAAAATATTTCCAATACCAAAGAATATTATATTGAAATGATTAAATTATTCTTGGATCATATTGAAAAACAAAGGGAAGAATATATGAGCATTATGATTAATAATCGAAATAGTATTACGATGGACATATTATACGATGTCATTGATCAAGACATTATTACCCATATTAGTAAAGATAAAAAATTAGAAAAGCAAACCATTCCTGAAACTATTATTGCTAAGTTCTATTTAGGTGCTGTTGTTAGTCTCGGGATGGAATGTCTAAAAGATAATAGGAAATATACCAAAGAAGAAATTATAAATTATTTATCTATTTTAATACCAGATGAATTAAATAACATCTAAAAAGTCTCTAAATTTTAGAGACTTTTTTATTGCATATCCTTAATAATAATCATCTTAGTTTAAAATAAGCCTCTTTTTTAAAGGCTCATTAATTTATCTTTTACTTTTTTAGATACTATACTCATATCGGCACGAGCAGAAATACTTTGTAATTCTTTCATAATAGAACCCATATCTTTCATACTTGTTGGGTTTACTTTCGAAAATGCTTCTTCTATTTTTGCATCAATTTCGTTTTCACTCATTTCTTCTGGTAAATATTTCTTTAAAATAGCAATTTCTTGTTGTAAAGTATCAATTTCCGCTTGTTTATTAAATTTTTCAAATTCAGTAATAGAATCTGTGCGCATTTTGATTTGGCGCTTTATAACAGCCATTACTTCATCATCGTTTAAATCACTCTTTTTGTTAATGCTTTCTAATTGCAAAGCACTTTTAAGCATACGGAGTACTCCTAAAGAAAACTTATCTTGTGCCTTCATACTAGACTTTAAATCTTCATTTATTTGTTCAAACATTAAAATCACCTATTAATAATTTCTATGCTTACGAGCATTACGTATCATTTCTTTTTTGGCTTCTCTTTTTTGTACACCAGGTTTTGTATAGTGTTTCTTTTTCTTTAGTTCAGAAGGGACACCACTTTTAGCAACTTTCATTTTCCA
>CAZIDI010000078.1:0-5178 GCA_964537805.1 uncultured Muribaculaceae bacterium
GTTTTTTATTTTTCGTAAACTTCTCTAACTTTCCTGGGTTTCTTTTACTTTCTAATGTACCCCCCCCCCAGACGAGTTTCTGAAGTTGGGAGGTTTATTCTTTTCTTTTTCATTTTATCCCTCCATCTATTGTTATTTACATTATAGATTACTTGGATAAATATTACAAGATTTAAAAAAATAACAGAAAAGTTTTTGAATACTTTATCCATTATTTTTTTCCGTAATTTCTATTTTTATTTTACTGCTTACCACATACGTTACACGTGGGTCATCCCCCTCTATTTTTAAGTCTACTTCGTGAGTTCCCACTGTATAACCAGCCAAGTCAACATAAGCCATAAGGCTTTCTTCCGTAATTTCATTGATAACGGATTCTACTCCTTTTACTTGAACTGCAATTTCTCCATTGTCTGGTGGAATATTTGGTGATAAATTGCTATCTAAGTTTCGACTATGGACATCCGTTATCACAATTGTTTTTTGTTTTTCCTCTCCAAAACTAATATTGATTTTAGCACTAGTTTCGCTAATGTAGCGTACACCATTTGGTTTGGTAACGGTTACATTGTATGATTTTGAACCACTATTTCCAAGGCCATTAACATCAATAGTTACAGGAACACTTGTAATGCTATCGATAACACTTTTTTCTCCATATATATCAACAGAATAAGTACTTGCTCCATTAATGGTTACATCTGAAATGGCTTTTCCAGTAACAAGTTCTCCAGTTGTTAATACTTTAAGAGGAACAGTTGCTTTATATGTATCAAGAGTTATAGAAGCAGAAATAGTAGAAGGTACAATCTCTACATTGGTTAAAAGCTCTCCTTTTTCATCATAAGCAACTAAAGGAATATTATCCGTATCATACATTCCCGCATCAGAATATTTAGAATTGTTTAAATCGACTAATGCTTTTACGGTAGCAATTTTATTTAGGGCGTCCTCTGAACCCTTGACTACTACTTCACTTTTGGAAAGTTCAACATTCCCTACACTTAATTTTTCATTTAATTTGTCTTCATTTAATAATTCATAAGATACAGCAAATAATTTACTGACTTTATTTTTAATTGTTACATTTACATACGTTGGGTCAATTTTATATTTTATGGAATCAACAGTTTGGTTATAGGTAAGTTTGACACGATAAGAAGAATTACTTGGTTTATAATCGGTTAGATCTAAGATAACTTCGTGTCCTCCTAGTTGTTTAGCAAGATAGATTGCACTTTTATTTCCAGTTAAAATGATATCCACACTATCTACAAGCCCTTCTACTACATAAGCTTCTTCATTATAAAGTACTTTAACGGGTTGGTTGGTAATCACTTCTGCTTCGTTTTGTACTAAATTAATAACTTCTCTATCGACAAGAAAAAACATTGTTATGGCAAAAATAAGGGCTAGATATAATAAAATATTTGGTCTATTTAATATTTTTTCTAATTTATTAGAATTGATTTTTAGTTTATCTGTAATTTTATAAATCAATCTACTAATTGGTGTAATGATTAAACGGTCTAGAATTCCATAGATTCCTTTGCATATTTTAAGGAATATATTTTGTTTCTTCTTTTTATCTTCACTTTTATTCATCTTCTTCATCACCCTCAGATTCGTTATCTAAATCCGCTTCGTAGAAAACTTCAGTTTTTGGCTTTAATTCTTCCATTAAACGCAAGCGAAATGCATCTAGTGTTAAATTGTAGTTTAAGTCTCCATCACAAGCGATACTAATATGCCCGGTTTCTTCAGATACTACTAGTGCCAAAGCATCACTTTCTTCTGCTATTCCCAAAGCGGCTCTATGTCTTGTTCCTAGTTTTTTATTTACATTAGGGTCCATACTTGTTTTAAATACACTGCCCGCACAAGTAATACGGTTCCCTTGAATAATTACTCCACCATCGTGTAAAGGGGAATTAGGAAAGAATAGATTTGATAATAATTCACTAGAAACATCGGCATAAATTTTCGTTGCGGGTTCAATGTATTCTTGTAAAGAAATGTCTCTTTCGATTACCATTAAAGCCCCAATTTTATTTTTCTTTAAATATTCTACGGCTTCCATAATTTCACAAACCATTTTTTCACGTTCATCGACTGTTAACGTTTTATGTCTTCCTAAAAGTTGGGTACGTCCAATGCTTTCCAAAACACTTCTAATTTCCGGTTGGAAAATAATGATGATAGCAAGTGGTCCCCATTCAAAGATATATTCTAAAATGATTCCTACTGTATATAAGTTAAAGATTTTACTTAAAATCTCAATAATAAGAATTAATATTACGCCTTTGACAATCAAAATCATTTTTACATTGTTCTTAATGTTTTTTAAAATGTAGTAAAATAATAACCACACAACGCAAATATCTAATACTTTAGTGGTTAAACTCCATAATGCCTGCATTGACATTCTAATCAACTCCTGTATGTTAAATATTATAGCAAATTTTTGTTTATAATGCCATAATAAGATACTATTTTTATACACAAAAAAATAGGCAAGTTTGTAAAGTGCCTATTTTACTCTTCTAAATTCACGTTATGATAAATATTGGTTACATCTTCTACTTCCTCTAAAATACGCATTAGTTTTTGGAAGTCTTCTAGTTCTTCTCCTTCTAGGGTTATTTTGTCCTTAGCATAATACCCCGTTTCATCTAGTAAATAATCTATATTTGGTAATAAACTTTCTAAAACATCTTTTAATTTATGTTGCATACTTGGGTTTACTGAAATCGTAAGTATTCCATCTTCTGTTTCAAAATCAATTACATCTACCCCTTGTTCTAAAATGGTATTGAATACTTCTTCTTCATTTTCACATTTAAAACTTACTAAAGATAAATAATCATAGTTATATGATACGGAATTGGTTACCCCAAGGCTTTTATGTACTTTGTTAAAAGCTGCACGTACTTCTGCAACTGTTCTATTTACATTGTCTGTCATGGTTTTAATGATAAGGGTAGAAGCACCTGGTCCAAATCCTTCATAAAGAATTGTCTGATAATCTTCTGCACTACCACCTTTGGCTTTTTCAATTGCACGATTTATAACATCACTTGGTATTTGTTCTTTTTTGGCTTTTTCAATTAATCTTCTTAAATTTAAGTTGCCATTAGGGTCAGTTCCCCCATTCTTGGCCGTTTGATATATTTCTTTTGCGTAACTTGAATATACTTTTGCTTTGGCAGCACCAGTTTTTGCTTTACTTGCTGCTATACTTGGAAATCTTCCCATAATGCATTCCTCCTCTTTTTCTTCTATACTATATCACAAAAATTTTATTTGGCGTAAAAATTCATAAACAAAATGCTTGTTTTTCGGTAATTTTTTTAAATTTTTTACCATCTTATAAGGTTGATACACTTTATAATAATTAATACTTTCTTTTCTCATCCAATATTCCATTGCTTTTATAACGGCTTCCTTATTTGTTTTGGCGTTAAAAAATCCTTTTATGCGATGCATTAATTTTTTATTTACTTTTCTGGTGATTAAGTTATAAAAAAAGTTAGGATAATTTTTAAAGCAATAATGATACCCATCTAAGTTTTTTAAAACTCTTAAAGCATCATAATACCCCATTTTTATATTTTCTTGTAAACTTTCTTTATCATAAATAAGAACGCCGCCTAAACTTCTTTTGGGGGTTATTCTAATAATTTCTACTTCTTTTTTCGGCTTACGATTAATATTTAATAAGGGATTTAATTCGATTACATAAATTTTTTTATAGCCTTTTTCAATTAACATATTAATTGGCGTATTATCATAAAAACCACCATCTAAATAATAATGTTCATCTACTTTTTTTTCTAATTTAAAGAAAGGCAAATAGCAACTGGCTAGTATATAATCTTTTATTTTTTTGGGATTCATTTCTTTTTTAAAAATATATAGTGGCTTTAAATCTTTTAAACGCACTGTACAGATTCCAAAATCCATTTTGCTTTTTAAAAGAAGTTCATCGTCTAAATAGGTATCTAGTACTTTTTCAAGCCCTTCTATAGTGACTCCTCTTGATTTAATAATATGGAAAAAGTTTTGCAAACTTAGTTTTAAATAAGGCAAACTGAATTTATGTTCTAATTTTTTTTGAATATATTGTTCATCAAAGCCTAGAATTTCTCCAATTGAGGCATGACTCCAAAATTCTAATAATTCCTTTTCTTTTCCACTAGCAATCATCGCTCCATTAAATGCTCCAATGCTTGTACCACAAACACCATCAAACCTGATATGGGCTTTCTTTAAAGCATAGTAAGCCCCTATTTGGTAAGCACCTCGAGATCCCCCTCCTTGTAAAGCAAGTCCTATCATCAAAATCCTCCTTTATAGAAAATACAAAAGAATGGCCAAAATAAGTCCTACCAAGAAGCCTACTTTCGTTTCTTTCTCTTTAAAATTTGCTTTTGCCTCAGGTAGGAGTTCCATTAAACTAATATATAGAAGCATACCAATTGTCATCGAAAGAAGGAAACCCTCTATAAAACTATTTAAACTTCCTCCTATACCATATAAAAGAAATGCCCCTAAAAAACTTGAAAATACAAGAAAAATTAGAATGCCTATTTTTTGTTTTCTCTTTTCTTTATTTGCTTCTAAACCAATAGAAACTTCTATGCCTAGAGGAAGATTATGACATCCTACTGATAATGCCATAAGTAGTCCTAATTTGATATCATTTAATCCCGTAATATAAATAGAGATTCCCTCTAACATATTATGAATGATTAAGGAAATAGAAGTAATAAAGCCTATATGAAATAAATGGTCTTGATGTTCTTGTACATTATCATTTTCTTCTTGATGGTTGTGCGTATGTTCTGGTACAAAGAAATCAAGTATTTTTAAGATACCAAATCCAAATATAATAGATGCCAAAAAAATGAATAAATAAAAAACTTTTGAAAACTCTTCATATACTTCTAGCACTTCTGGAACTAAATCAAATAGTAATAAGTATAACATTATCACAAGCGTTAAACTTGTTGTAAATAAAATTAATTTCTTTTTGTTTTTAAAAAATTTAGGTACTGCAATTCCAATTAGAAAAAACAAACCTACTAAAATTGTTAATAAAAGAGATTTTTCTTCCATTCTCCATGTCGAGTAGACAAATCTCGACTACGCCTCTCTTTCTAACTTGGGTGAGAGGTT
>CAZIDI010000079.1:0-5168 GCA_964537805.1 uncultured Muribaculaceae bacterium
AATAAAGGGATTGGAGCTTTTTACTTTCTCAAAAGTGTTAAATGTAAGATTATAATCTAATTGTAAAATTTAAGCAAGACTTACTAATAAATACATTAAGTTTAAACTTTTAAAAATTTGATACAATTATTCACTAGTTTTTATTTCCTTTTTCTAATTCTTTTAAACTCTTTTTCGGAGTTAGTAATTCCTCTGGCATTGTTCTACCTAATTCTTTAATAGTCTTTCTTATTCTCTTCCTAACCTCATAATGGGTTTTATTTGCTTCTTTGTCGCTAGTAGTTTTATTTTTTTTAGTTTGGATTCCGTTTGCGTAATCCGAAATAAATTTGCTGCTAGTTCTTCACTTCCCATATTATCTAAAATATCTTCTCTATATCTTAACTTTTTTCTTTTTGCAACTTGGTTGAGAGAATAATTTCCTTTTTTAGTTAAATTTCTTTGATAGAATCTTTTTTCATCTTCAGTTAAACTATTATATTCTTTTTCATTTAACTCTTGCCTCCTAGTTTGGACAGCAAAATACGTTTGTGCTAAAGCAATTACATTTTTTTACTGTTTCCATTTGTGCAATTAGATAGCATGCGTATCTTGTTAGTATAAGTTCTTCTATTTTTCTTTCTGCTCCAGAACCTAATTTGACCATTTTCCCACTTGGACAAAATGGTTTGATATTTGATTTCCACTATTTTCACAAGATGCCATAGCCTTATTTAAAACATTTTTAAATTTATCCCAACTTTTATACTCTAAAATCTTAGCTAATTCTCTTACATACCAAAATTCATGTCCATTTTTATCAATATGTTTTATATCCTCAAAAGTTAAAGTAGTATCTTTTATTTCATGCATTAACTATTCCTTTAAAAAAATATAAATTACTTAAAGCTTAGCTAAATCCCGCAAAAAATCAAAAACTAGAAAAAGCCATTTCTACTCTTCCTAGTTATTTTGTAACAATACTGAAAATTATAGTTTTCTATTCTTTTAACAATAATTTCTTGAATAGATTCTTCTTATGGAAGATCCCACTGTTCTTCCTAAATCCAATACTGTATTGATAAGTCTTGCGATAGAATTAAAGAGTGTTGCTGTAATAGCTCCTCCTTTAATTTGGTATAATTCATATGCTTCTAACTTCATATAAACCTCCTTAATTGCATTTTAGAGGGCGTAAAATTCCATCTACGACTCCAGCCAAAAATACACCAATGGTTCCAATAATTCCTAATATGGAATAACTAATTCCCCCTCCTACTATATTTGTTAATTCTTGTTCTTTTAAAATCATTTCTACTTCACCTTTCTTTCATTATTTTTATGATTTTCTTCAACAATTTTTCTTTGTTTTTATAAATTTGTAATTTTACAAATTCTTGATTTTTCCCTTGATATTCTTTTACTTTTAGCGCAATATTTTGGACTCCCACATTGGAACTATCTAACACTACATCACCAAATTGTTTTTCTTCTACTTCAAATTTTTGCCCATTAATTTTAATATAGTCATAATAAAACCCTTCTGTATATGGATAGTAAAAAGATATTATACACGTTTCTTCACATACAGTTTGAGCGCTTGTTTCATAAACGTTATACACTTCTTTTTGTAAAGAATATACTACTAGACAAAAGAGTATACATAAAGGTACAAAGCAAAGATAAGCGTATCTGTTTCTATCTCTACGTAAATAACGATTCAAATTGAATTTTAAATACTCTTTCATAGCAACTCTCCAAAATCATAGACCATATCAAAATATCGATCATGTTTTTTATGACTCACATAAATGATGGTTTTGTCTTTAAAATAGGTTTTTAACTTTTTAATAATGTTTATTTCTAACTCACTATTGACTTCACTTAAGGCTTCGTCCAAAATAAGGATTTGAAAATCATTTAATAAGGCTCTTGCTAAAATAATTCTTTGTTTTTCTCCCCCAGAGATATTAATAGAATCTTTAGGTAAAAAGGTTTCATAACGAAGTGGCTTTTTGGAAACAATACTTTCAATTTCACATATTTCTAAAATATGCACGTATTTTTCTTCTTGTATCTCCCGATTTAAGACAATATTATTCTTGATGGTATCTTGGACTAGATTTTCTTTCTGGCTTACATAAGTGATATTTTTTCTTATTGTCTCTAAACTATAATCGTTTATACTCACTTTCCCAATTTTTATATTATTATTTTTTACTTCTAATAAACGACTTAACATTTGACACAATGTCGATTTCCCACAACCACTATTTCCTTTAAATAATACACAAGCATTTTCTTTAATTTCTAAATGAAAATTTGTAAATAAAGGAGAAAAATCATTGTAAGAAAAGTTTAAATTATCAATTACAATATCGCCATTTTGAAATTCTTTTAATCCAAGTTCTTCTTGTTCTTCTGAGACATTGTAAAAATCATTCATCTTTTCTATGCCTACTTTTACATAGTTATAATTCGGCAGTAAGTTAATCATAGTTTTAAAAGGTGTGAAAAAGAACGAAGTTAAACTTTCAAATGTGATTAAATTAATAAAACTACAATTGTGATTCATGACTTCTACTAATCCAAAAGAAATAATACTAAATTGTAAAAATTCTTCTAAAAATACCGTAATAGAATTTGTTTTGATCAAGTACTTATTTAAATCATAGGATTCTCCTAAATACCGAATTAGAAAAACTTCTATTTTTTGTAGCATTGGTTTTATAAGATTCAAATTCTTAAAAGATACAAAAGAATCTATTTTTTCTACCACTTGAGATTCAAAATCCACTTCTGCTTCATTAACATTTAAAGCCTTTTTATAAATGATTTTGCCAAGGATTATTCCAAAGATCACATAGAAAAACACAAACAAACAAAGAATAAAAAATAGTGTTTTATGAATGTGAAATAGAATAATGCCTACACTAAAAGCTAAGATAGAATCCAAACAGATTGTAATTAAAATCTCAGAAAATACTTCTTTGATACTAGCAAGTTCTTTTATCCTTACCATAATTTCTCCTGTTGTTCTATCTTTCATAAAATAATTAGGAAGCAAAAATAAGTGATGTAAAAAATCATAATACAAATACCCATCAAGGTTTTTATTCAAAATATTTTTGAAGTGATTACGAAGAAAATATAAAAGTTCTTTGATTGCATATAGAATCATAAAAAAGAATATGAGAGTGATTATAATATTTTTTTCTTCAGAATCTGTAATAAAATTCATTCCTATTTTAAAATAAAAACCAGTAATGATTGTAACTAAGGTTAACAAAAAGGTTAAAAATAATATTTTAATTACATTCTTTTTTTCCTTTTTAAAAACTTCTTTGATGATAATAAGTAAATGGTTTTCATTAATAATTTTAGGTAGTTGATGTTTAGGATAAAGAGTGATGATATTTCCTGACCATATAGACTCAAAATCATTTTTAGAAATTTTTATTTTTCCTTTTGCAGGATCCATAACAATCATGTCATTTGAAAGCACTTTATAAACAACTAAAAAGTGGTTTAAATGGTTAATTTTAATATGTGCGATGATAGGAAGTATGTTGTTTTCTAAATCACAAATACTATCTAATTTCATACCATAAGCATCAAATCCGTAATTTCTTGCAGCCTTAACAAGATGATAAGCAGTTGTCCCCTCCAAAGACGTATGTGTATCTTGCCTTAACTTCTCAATTGGAATGTATCCGCCATAGTATTTAATGATTGAAAGTAAAGAACAAACTCCACAATCTTTTAAATCCTGTTGTCTTACGATTACATTTTTTTTCATTTTTGCCTCCTTACTACTATATATACACCGCAAATTGGGAATTTCCTTTTTTTTGAGACAAATTTTTTCAAAAAAATGAAAAAATATCTTAAAATTTTCTTTTTTAAGATATTTTGATGAATTATAAAGTATGCATCCTGTATAACTAAAGTTATAAATACGCTTATTCTTATATTGTTTTATTTATTTTTTTAAAAATTCTTTAAAATAAATTTTATTCCAATATTTACTTATTAAATAATATGTATTGGCATGCATAGCATGACCATACCAAGAATTCCATTGCTGTATACATTGTTTTAAATCCAATTCATTATTTCTATACAATCCATTCCATTTTTTTATATTTTTTTTCATTTTTGCTTTACTTCGTTTTCTTAAAAGAAAATGTGTTTCATAAATACGATAACCACAAAAATCAACTCCCATTTTATTAGGATAATATCTACTTTTCTCATTTAAAACTAATTGTAATTTTTCTTTTAAAAATGTTTCAATCTTTTTTTTGTAAGAAATAACTTCCTGTTTAGTCTTTGCCATTAAAATAAAATCATCCATGTAACGAACGTAACATTTTACTTGTAAAATTTCTTTTACAAAATGATCTAACTCATTTAAATAAATATTAGCAAAAAATTGACTTGTATAATTTCCAATTGGAATTCCTTTGGGATCTTCATTATCAAAAATTAATAATTTTGTAAATGAAGCCAACTCTTTGTCTTTTATATTTTTTTGCAAAATTTGAAATAATATTTCTTTATCAATAGAATAGAAATACTTATGAATATCACATTTTAAAATATAATACGAATGATAGTTTCTTTTCATCATTCTCATATATTTTTGGGTCATTAAAACGGCTTTATGAGTACCTTTATTAGGTAAACAAGCAAAAGAGTTTTCTATAAAACGAGGAAGATAATAAGGCTTAATAAATTCTTCTACATACCACTGATGGACCACTCTATCAAGATAAGGCAGTGATTTAATTAGTCTTTTTTTAGGTTCATACACATAAAATTCATGATAACTTCCTCTATGGTATTGATTATTTTTTATTTTAAATAGTAAGTTCATAATATTACTTTCAAGATCCATTTCAAAACGAATAACATTTGCGTGTTCATGCTTTCCTTTAGAAGCCCGATAATGCGCTTCTAAGAGTTTGATAAATGTTAACTTTTCATTAAAACAATTTTTTATTGTTTTTGACATGCCTTCATCCAACCACCTAATAAATTTCCAATATTGGTAATTTTTTTACTCCAAGCTGTATAATTTTTAGAATTAATATATTTTCTTTTATACGATACCCGAATCAAAACTTTAAGCATTTTTAAAGTAATATCTAGTTCATTTAAACATTCAAATTTCTCTTCTTTTTTAA
>CAZIDI010000080.1:0-4957 GCA_964537805.1 uncultured Muribaculaceae bacterium
ACATTTTATCGTGATTTGTAATAAAAATGATTTCACTTTCCCAATCAATATCTCTTATATATTTAGCAATATCAATTCCACTTACTTTTGTTTCTAGTTCAATATCTAAAATATAAATTTTATGATCTTGGGTATCTTTGATAATATTTTTTAAAATTTGTGTATATTTTGTAAAATACTCTATTTTGATTTCTTGGTCTTTAAATATATCTAATTTTCTTAAAATCGTTTTAATTTCCAATTGTGTGTCATTGTCATCTTCTACTACAATTATTCTTACCATATTACCACTCTACTTCCCTTATTGTTATTGTTTACTATTTGCAATTATAACACAAAATGCAATAAAAAAATACAAAACGTTTTATTTTTTGTATTCTTCAAATACATACTGATAATATACTTCAGGAAATGTAGTATTTATATTATAGTTGTTACGAATTTCTTCTGCTATTTTAGAGATATTATCAACATTACCAAATACCATTAATTTTTTTGGCTTATAAATGGTTGTAAAAATATGGTGCATTGCTTTTCTTAAATTATTGTTGAATAAAGAAAGAGGTATTCTTAAAAATTGGTGTTCCTCTCTTTTCAAAAAGTAATAGTCAAGATAATGCTCCGTTATATTAAGATAGCCATTTTCTTTTTCTATTTTTAATATATTATCTAAATCTTTGTATTCTATTTTATGAAAATATTCTTGCCATACTTCTTCGTATTTTTCAAGAATGACTGGGTTAATACTTTTATTTTTTATAAAACATATCTTATCTCCAAATAAAGAGATTCGAATATGATTTTGTTTTAAAAATTTGCTAAATTCATCTACAAATAATTTACTGTTTTGAATTTGCTCTTCTTTTAAACTTTTAAATTTATCTTTAACAATTTTCTCTTTTAAAACATCTAAAAAAAAGATTTCATTGTCGCAGATATAAATTGCATAATGGATTTTTTTCACTCTCATCAACTCGCTTGTTTCTTTAAATATTTTTGTTTTGTCGTTTCTCCCCCCTTTATGTGTCTAGTTTCTAAGTGATGATCTAAAATAATTCTCACCTTGTTATAAAGTGTAGGAGATACATCTTTTAACCTTTCTTGCATATCTTTATGAATTGTACTTTTGCTAAGTCCAAAATATTTTGCAGCTTCTCGTATTGTATTTTTAGTAGTAATTAAATACTTTGCTTCTTCTTTTACCCTACTCATTAAATTTTTATTCATTATGGAAACAACCCCTTACTATACTATATTGTATTTAGGGGTTGTCTATTCTTAATTTAATTCATTAATATCCATTACATAAAAACTTTCGGGATTTATTACTTTACCATCATAATTGACTTCAAATAGCATAGAACTATTTTCTGTACAGAATTTGTTTTGGTTACTTTTGCCAAGAACTGTATTTTGGGTAATGGTATCATTTACTTTTACTTGTACATCTTTAAGTCCATAGTAAATTGTTGTAAGACTACTATTATGAGATACATAAACAATTGTGTTTAAAATATCATCTTGTTTTATGTCTATCACTGTTCCATCGTAGACAGATACAACATCAAACTCTTCCTCACTACTATAAACGACTCCACTATTTTGCAAGTAAGTATTTTCATAATAGATTAATGAACGCTCTTGTTCTTCTTGAGAAGCATCTTTTTCATAGAAGTATTTACTAATATGAACTTTATCACTTGTATAAGGTCTTGTAATACTAGGTGTTTCTGTTATGTTTGTAACTGGTGTAATGGGTTCTAGTATTGAATTCATTACATATTCCTCATCATTTTCATTTGTTGGTTTTAAATTTTTAGTCATAAAAAATAAGGATATAAAAATAACACTTACACAAGTAACACATAACGCTCTTTTTACGCTCCCTTTCAATTTTCTTTTGGTCATCTAATCACCTTCCTGTTAGATAGTTTCACCCAAAAGAAAAAGTTTTATACCATTTTATTGATCGTAATGTCATTATAATAGTGTTCTAAAATTTCTTTGTAGTTGTATCCTTCTTTTGCCATACCATTGGCACCATACTGACTCATTCCTACTCCGTGGCCATACCCTTTTGTTGTAATAATCACGTTTTCATTATCTATATCGATATCAAAATCGGTAGAACGAAGATTTAAAAGAGAACGTACTTCTGTTCCTTTAAAAGATTTATTATTAATTTCTAAGGTATTAATTCTATGACTAGCGCTATAATTGATATTGTCAATTACAATAGACTTGCAATCTTCAAGTTTTAAGGATTCACAAAATTTATCTTTTTCTATCGTTGTTGTTACTTCAAAATTATTTAAAGTTTCATTGTCCCAAAAAGAAGTGGTGGCTTTTATATAAGGTAGGTCCGTTTGAAATACAGTTTGGGCATCTTCTGTTGCACCATTACTCATAGCAAAGTAAAACGCCTCTATAATTTCATTATCATAATACATTACTTCTTTTTCTGTATCGTGAACGGCATTTGTAATTTTATTCAAGTAATAATCATAATTGTTTCCCCACTTTTCTTGCATTTTTTCTTTAGTTATGAAAGACTGGTTCGTAACATCAGTTAAGATGTCATAGTCTTCTGTGTTGTTATGTAATATTTTATACATAGCGTAACTTCGAGAAGCAACTGCTTGGGCTTTTAATGCCTCCGTTTCAAAAGATGCGGGCATTTCTGCGGCAAGAACCCCAATTAAATAATCCTCTATTTTTAGTTCTTCTATTTTCTCTTCTTTGGTTTTTACTTTTATCGTTTCCTCTTGGTCAAAAAAAGAGTGATTAGTATTTTTATGTTTACTAATCACCGCTAATGCTATAACACTTAAAACAACTACTACACAAATGAGTATTTTGTTTTTCATATGGATTCTCCTTAAGTTAATTTACTAACGCTTAAAAAATCAAATACAAAATTAGTAAGCAGGTAAGCCAGAATTAATGCTAAAACCATAACTAAAATTCTTGTTTCCCAAACTCGATCTTTTTTTATTAATTTTTCAAAGTTGATACCACTTAATGAAAAAATACACAACATTATATTAAATACATACACTAATAATTTATAGTTCATTATATTCGCCATTCTCGTATTTTATGATTTTGTTAATTCTTTTTAAATGTCTTTCTTCACTTGCTGGTTTGGTACTAATGAAAACATTAATCATTTCCATAGCTTTTTCTATAGGTTCCTCTGCTCCAATGGCAATTACGTTTGCTCCATTATGATTTTTGGATTTAAATGCATCATCTTCATTTATTACGCGTGCACAGCGAATTCCTTTTACTTTGTTAGCAGCAATACTAATTCCAATACCATTTCCACAAATAAGAATTCCTAAAGCATCTTCATTTTTTAAAACGTTTTCTCCTACTTCAAAAGCAAAGTCTGGATAGTCATCTATTTCACTATTTTGTAACTTTGTATCATAAACGCTAAATTCGTCTTCTTCTAAACATTTTATAATATTTTGTTTTAGTTCTACTCCTCTATGGTCGGAACCAATAAATATTTTCATTTATTTTTTTCCTTTCTTTTATTAAAATTTTTTCTTCTCACACAATTAAATTATACCATAGAAAAAACTGCTTATGCAGTTTTATTATCATTTTTTAGACCATATTTACGGTTAAACTTTTCAATATTTCCAGCCCTTTTTGCATTTCCTTGTTTTCCTGTATAAAAAGGATGACATTCGCTGCAAATTTCAACTTCAATATTTTCTTTTGTTGATCTTGTTTTAAAAGAAGCACCACAAGCACATTTAATTGTGGTTTCTTTCATTTCTGGATGAATATTTGCTCTCATAATTCGCTCCTTTCGCCATACCTAATTCTAGGCATAGTAATTTCTTTGTCTTAAGTATTATACCATATTTACCTAATTTGACAATACCCTAATTTATTATATGTTTTTTTTATATTTTTAGAAAAACAAACATAATTTAAATTTTTATGGTAAATTTATTGCTTTCTTATTTGTTTTTGTTCACAAGTATTTATTGAATTCACTATATTCTCCATTATTTCATAATTTTGAATTGCATTATTTTTAAATAATTGTTCCCAATATTCAACATCTACATATTTAAAAATCATTAATGCCAAATAAAAAGGAAGATTTAAATTTGCTAGTTGATTAAGTATTTTTCTAGACTTTTCTAAACCATAATAGTCAACAAGTTGAATCATTATTTTATCTTTTTCTTCTATTTTAAAATTGCCAAGGTATTTTCCTTGTAAATATTCATAGTAATTTAAGTATTCTTCAAAGGTTAATGTCTGTCTTGTATATGCTTTTCCTTTTTCTACAATTTGATCCGTTTGTTTTTTTCTAATTACAAAGTCTTTTATTTCCGGATTATAATATATTTTCTTTAATTCTTTTGGAGCATCTTTTGATAAGAAAAATTTAGGATATTTTTCTTTATAAACTGCATCAAATGTATCCTCACTATACCATATAAAAACACTTCCAAAACGTGAGTCATAAAAAGGTGATAAATCCCCCTCAACATTATTTCCTTTTAAATTGCTTTTATTTAAATGTAAAAATCGTGTTTTATTAGTTGGTATAAAATGTCTATAATAACTTTCTCTTTCATAGGGAACCCATAATTTTCGAATATTAATATTAAGATTTAAATTTTCTAAATTTAAATTTTGAATATCCTTATTATCAGTAGAATTTGGTAAGCTATCTAAATCAAAAGAATATTCTTTAAAATCTTTTATGTTTCGGAGTTGTTCAAAATTATATATTTTTACAATCTCTGTTTTCTTTTGTTTTATTAAATTTTCTCTTAATTGCTTTAAACATTCCATAGTAAACCCTCCTCGTATCAAAAATTATTTTTTTATTATAGTCAATAAGAATAGAATTGTAAATAACATTTTTCAAGTAAAATAAAATTTCTTCTTATTGCAATTTATCTAAAACTATATTAAACTTAAT